>CACXDY010000363.1 GCA_902766505.1 uncultured Prevotellaceae bacterium | reverse complement strand
GTGGGTTTCAACTTTGCCCGAAGCGCTGCGGCTAACGTTCCAAACTGATGTGTGTCGGCTGCATACTCGTCGGCGGAAAGACTTCCTTGTGGCGGGTTGGCCATGGGGGTGTCATGCAGCAGTTGGGCACAGGCGGCCATCACTTCTAATGCCTTGCAGAACAAAATCTGCTCGAAACACAGCGTGCCCCGCTTATGCATGGGGAAGTCCACCCAGTCGACAAAAATCCAGTCATCGGGCTGGCCCTCAGCCATGCCCTCCTCATTGGTGCGCTGCAGACAGTATGCCATCAGGGTGCGCATCCGGGGATACATCTCACGAACGAAGTCGGTATCGCCTGTAAACAGCCAGTAGTCATGTATGGACTTGAACCAATAGAAGGTATAGTCCATGATGGTGTTGATATGTGAGGTCACCGGGTCTTTGCCGCGCAACTGACGGATGGTGCGCTTCACACATGCTGTGTCGAATCGCAGGTAGTAGTTCATCAGATAACTCTGGATGGCATCGCCGCTCCAGGTCCACCGGTCGCGCTTGATACCGTCGACGAAAAACTCGCGGGTGGTGAGATCCATTGTGTGGGCGGCTACCTCCCAGATGTGGTTGAGCAGTTTGTCGCTACAGACAAACCGTCCGCTGTGTGAGGGGTCGAAGGGGGCATATTCGAGGTCCAGGGCCACGTCGCGCACGCTGACTTCTCCCTCGCATGTCACATGTACATAGCGGAAGGCCTTGCTCGTCGTCAGGGTGTAGTCGGTCGTACCGTCGTTCTTGAAAGGTGTGCATAGGCCGGTGGCAAGGTCGGTGATGCCTCGGCTGTCGACCCGCAGATGGTCGAGGGTCTCGCAATGCTCACCGTCGAGGGCTTCCTCAATGCTCTCTCCATAATGGATGTGGAGGTCGCCATGACCGTGGATACCACGGAGGATGAGGTAGCCCATTGCCTCGCGGGCAAAACGGGCCAGCAAACCGTCGGTACGGTCAGTCTGCTCGGCCTCTTCCACACACCTTGGCAGGGCATAGGTCGAGGGACCTTTGGCGGCATCATGGAAATCTGCATGGGCGGCTGGCACATAAATACCGCAACCATGGGCCACACCCTGCTCATCTATCCATATCTTGTCTTCGTAGGTGGCGAGCCAGTGCCCACCGCTGAAGATGGTGTCGCCCTCCACGAACAAGGCGGGAGGGCTCACGGGGTTGTGTATCTTGAAGTGGATGGTGTGGTGGCCGGCGGGAATGAAATGTTCCCGTGGCATGCCAAACTGCAGTTTCCCGTCAATCATGAGGTTGTAGCTGCCTTCAGCGGTGATGCGGATGGTCTCTCCTTTGGTGAGTGATACCGAGGTGCTCAGTTCCACCGTCGCCCAGTGGCTGTCTTGTTTCCAAAACGGAGGAAACATGGCTCCACGCTCGGTCCGGCGGTTGTTGAAGCGGTTGCCCAACCATATTTCGAAGTCACCGGGATACCATATCCACGTTGGCTTTTCCGATGGGGTGGAGTAGTGAGGGGAGGTTGACATGACGGTGTATGAGGTGGTTGATGGTTGTTAATGCTGGATGCCGGCTGCTTGCTTGATGCTGTCGGCTACTTGGGGACCGTTGTTTTGCCAGGTGTTGCCCGGTCCGTTGGCATTTTGGAGATATTTTTCCTCTGGTGTCCAGTTGTTGCGGACGGTGATATAGGAGGAACCCTCGTCGGTGTAGAGATAGAACCAGTGGTTGGGGTCGTGCACATAACCGGGACGGTAGATGTCGCTCACCACATTTTCCTCAATGAAGGTGTGGGGCTGGGCACCAAGCGTGTAGATGCCCGCAGTGTCGTACATGTGGCGGGCATAGTGGTGAATGCGGTTGGCACGCACGAGATTGTCGGCCATGGCACAGGTCTGCTGATTCCATCCCCATCCCAGACTGATGCCCGTGTACGACACGTTGGATATCTCGTTGTGCTCAATGCGGATGCCACGCACGAATCCGGCTCCGATGCCCAGACAGCCCCAGTCCTCGTTGGCACAGTCGTCGATGAGGTTGTTGCTGATTTGTAGACCGGTGCAGATGGTGCGTGGGTCGGCAGGTTGATAGGGTAGGTGGGCCTCGTGGCTTTCGGGACCGAACGAACCGGCAAGAATGGCTGTTCCACCGATGTCGTGGAACTGGCATCCCTCGATTCTTCCCTGATGGGTGTACGTGTGGTAATCGAGTGCCGTGGAGGCACAATGCTCGAATGTGCATTCCTTGAAACTCACCCTCTCGGCGGCATCGACAGTGACGGCGGCTGCCGGACGTCCCACCCATCCCTGGTTGTCGAGACGGTGGTCTCCGTTGGGACGGGGAATGCTCGGACGGATTTTGAAGGCTTCTATCATATACATGCCGGCCTGCAGTGGGGCATGCCCCATCAGACTGGGGCGAAGCCATGTGGCATGGCGGAACGTGACACCCTGAATGGTGATGTCGCGGACCATCTGGTCGGGGGTGCCTTCTACCTTCATCAGTGTCTCCAAGGCTGGCACCTCGACATCGGCGGTGCGCATGTCCTCGCCAGGTCGTGCCATGTAGTATAACTTCTGTTTCTGGGTGTCGAGATACCACTCGCCGGGCTCGTCAAGCAGTTCGCGGGCATTGGTGAGGTAAAAGGCGGAGTTGTGTCCGTCGGTTGTCACCATTGGCGAGGGCCAGGGGTGCATGAAGTGCACATGACTCTCTGGGTTGTGAAAGGCGATGGCGGCACTGTCGCCTTGTATCTGGATGTGGCGGATGCGGAGATTGGCCACGCACCACATTTCATGAAGCACCATTTCGGCGTTGGGGGCTTTCAGGATGCTTCGCACGGCTGCTGCGGGCACGAAGAGCAACTCCTTTGCCTTGTCCATCGAACGGATGCGCCACATCTTCTCAAAGTCAACGACATCGCGGGCCCGGACGGCTTTTTGGCCGTTCACCCACATCTGCCGGAACTCCAAAGGACGGCCGTTCCACTGCGGTACGTCGGCCACCCATACCTTCCCTTGTTTTCGCCATCCCTCTATCTTGACACCACCGGTGATGATGACCTCACCTTTTGCCGTGATTTGGGTGTCGCTGTCCTCCGGACGCAGGATGATGGGTTGCGAGAGCCGATAAGTGCCTGGCTGGAGTTGAAGTTCGGCGAAGCCGTTCCCCTGCATTCGGTGCAGACGTGCCTGCTGCAGGGCGTTTTCGATGGCGAACTCACCCGGCTCCACCGTGATGGTGAAATCCCCGGAGGCTTGTACGAGGTGTGCACACAGCCCCAGGGCAAGTATAGTGGTCAATATCCTGCGGATATCCATACGGTCATTTCACTTTTTCCGCGGTTTCCCCAGGCATAATAGGGGATAAGACGGATGGTTTGATGTTGTTTCGCTGTCGTGGCATCGCGGTAGAGGGTACCTGTCCACGGTGCCTCGTTCCTCACATCGACTGTTCCCTCGAGGGCCATCATCCGGCTGCCGGCGATAGTGGTTTCCACGGGGGAGAAACGGGTGGTGAGGGGGATGATGATATCGTCGATGTCGGAACCGTTGAGGTCCTGGCTCTCAGCGCAGTAGATGATGGGACCACGCTGGATGGCCACCTGGCCGCGTGATTCCTCCACCAAAGGATGGGCTTCCATGATGCGTGCCGGCATGTCCATGTCGAGCACCACGATGTCGCCCTTCTTCCAGGTTGCCTCTATGGATACATAGCCATTGGAGGGTTCCGTGCCGACGGCTTCACCGTTGCGGGTGAGTGTATAGTGGGTACACCAGCCTGGTATGCGGAGCCGGAGTGTGAAATTTTTCTTGCCTTTGAGCCGGTCTACCTGAAGGGTGATGCGTCCGTTCCACGGATAGTCGCCCTGCTGTGTCAATGTCAGGTCTCCGACACCCTCCACACGTGTATTGAGCGTGTTGGCTCCGTAAAGGTTGACCCAGATGGCTCCTTTGCCCACGGTGTAGGCATAGTTCTGCGTCTCGCAGAGGGTGCGGAGCGTGTTGGGCGGACAGCAGAAGCAACTAATCAGTTTCTTCCTCTCCTTAGGCCACCTGAGTTGATAGGGCAGGTCATCGCTCATGCGGAGCGGGTTGGTGTAAAAATAGTTCTCGCCGTCGAGGGAGATGCCGCAGAGCACACTGTTGTAGAGACAGTTTTCGACGATATCACCATATTTTCCGTCACCGGTGGCGAGCAGCAAACGCCAGTTGAACAGCATGTTGCCGATGTTGGCGCAGGTCTCGTTGTGCGCGGTGGATTGTGGCAGTTGGAATGGTCTGCCGTAACTTTGATGCACTTTTTGGATGTTGTCGGGCTTATAGTCCGTACCGTCGGGCGACGTTCCGTCATAGAGTGCACCACAGGCCCCGTTGATATACATTTTACGGGTGACGATGTCCTGCCAGATGGAGGTGAGGTTGCGCATCAACTGCTCCTCGCCGGATTCCAGGTAAAGGTCGGCGACACCGGCATAGAGATAGTTGGCCCGCACGGCATGTCCCATCGCATTGTATTGGTCGCGGAAGGGGATGCGGTCTTGGTTGTCATCGGTACCGCCCTGCACCATGCCGCGGATATCGATGAACTGGCGGCACAAATCCAGGTAACGGCTGTCGTGGGTCTCACGGTAGAGTTCAGCGACGGCCATGTAATGCGACGGACAGATGGCATTGCCGGCCAACTCCTC
>CACXDY010000362.1 GCA_902766505.1 uncultured Prevotellaceae bacterium | reverse complement strand
GAGATTGGTTTCTATCACAACAATGTGGATGCGAAGGACAATGAAGGCATCGCATGGTTTCCTGGAAAGCAAACGCTCTTCATATCAAATGAGACCGAAAACCAGGTGCGGGAGTTCAGACTCGACGGTTCCTATACGGGTAGAAAACTGCAACTTCCTCAGGCTCTCAAGGGGGCAAGCCGCGCCTATGGCATAGAGGCGCTGACTTATAATGCGCAGACTCATCGTTTCTGGCTTACGGCGGAAAGCACACTCAGTGGCGATGGCCCAAGGACTAACGACAGCAATGGGGTGCAAAACTTGCTACGCCTCTATTCGTTCGACGACAACCTCAAACCTGTGGGGATGTTTGCTTATCTAATGGAAACGCCTGATGTGGAGTTCCCTACTCAGCGGTATGCCATGGGCGTAAGTGCTTTGACCGCGCTGGACGACGGGGGATTGCTGGTGCTCGAGAGGGAAATGGCGGTACCCGAGTCAAAACTTGGGTCTTTTGTCACATGCCGGATTTTCAAAGTGCATCCTGATAAATGTAATGCGGCTGATAGCCAAGGGGATATTAAAAACGTGAAACCTTTGGAGAAAACATTGCTGACGGAATGGACGACGGCCATCGGACTCCTTGAGTTCTCCATTGCCAACTATGAGGGGATGTGCTTGGGACCCAAACTTCCTGATGGGGGACAGGTGCTGCTCTTGCTGTCGGATTCTCAAAACCAATATGCTGGAATACTCGCCGACTGGTTCCGGTCGGTGGTTATCTATGAACCTTAATTCTTAGATAACAACGGTCGTCGAAGGATGAATAGCCTGCCATCTGCCCTTTGGTGGCTTGATAGGTTCTGATACACAAAGGGTCTTCTTCCAACTGCTTTTTCAATGCCGACTCTGTCTGGGAAAGGGATGGATAGAGCCAGGGATAACCATCTGTGGACAGTACAATCTCGTCTGCTTTACCATCGGCAATGACCTTCACTTTGTCGATGGCTATGGGCCATCCGTCAATGACCGCAAAATCCTTGTTTTGTCTGTGGCAGGTGGCGACGATGTCCTGGACTATCATTTCGCGGCCACGGTCCTTGACGCGGAGGGAACTGATGCTTTCCGTGCCCTCGTGAAGCCATTGTTCTATCCAACGGGCACGACGGGCTGCAATAGTTGATTCTTCTGGCTTGGGATTATCATGAAATACATGGTTTACCAGGCACTGACAGTCGCCCACCAACCATATTTCCCCTCTGTATAGACTGTAGATGGCAGCACTCGCTGTGGGGCGGTTTTCTGGATGACTGGACAGAAGGGACTGGTCGATGCCCAATGTATGATAGGCCTCCTGGAATTTCTGGGTGACAGTCTTGCAAAATCCTTCAAGACTCGTTGTCCGGGGGAGTCTTCTTACCTCTTCGCACACCATTTGCATGGCATACTGGCCGTTGCTCAGTCTGGGGTGAAGCCGGAAAGACGACTTGCTCGTACTGCCGTCTACGACAGCAGCAAAATCATCGGTGACCACGACGCCGTCTTCGCACGTCGCCGCGTTGTTCTTCCCGGTTACCTGACTTTCTATGGTCTCTATCCTCATGGCGTGATTGGGGACTGCGGACTCCGCGGTCGTTGGGCTTGTAGCCGCCTGTCAGCATGGGGATGAGGTTGGCCAAACCAAGTCTGCGAAGTTCTGATTCTATTTTCTTTCTTCGGGCTTATACCAGAAGAAAAACATCCGTTGCGACAACTTCTCCTGCTGACTCTTCGCACTGTAGACGGGTTCAAGGGTATAGGGGTCGTATCCCGTGTACCACATCTCGGTGCTGATGGTCATGGGGGTTGGGGTGAAATCTTGTATCTGCTCTAATTGGAAATCCAAACGCTTCGTGATAATGGCAAGTCTCACCATGTCTTCTTCATGGCAGCCGGGATGGCTGCTGATGAAATAGGGGATAATCTGCTGATGAAGGTTCTCCTCGGCATTGATGCGGTCGAAAAGACGCTTGAATTGCTCAAATTCCTGGAACTCAGGCTTGCGCATCAGTTTCAAAACACCGCTGCTGGTATGCTCTGGAGCCACTTTCAAACGGCCGCTGACATGACGGACAATCAATTCCCGCGTATAGGCATCGATGGCTTTGTCTGTGGATTCATCGCCCGTGCGGTGCAGCAGCAGGTCATAGCGTACACCACTGCCTATAAAACTCTTCTTGATGCCCTTGATTTGGTCTACTGAATGATAGAGCTTGGTCAAACGGCTTGGGTCTACATTGAGATTGGGACATATCCGGGGATGGATGCAGGAAGGACGCTTGCAGCGCCCGCATTTCGACAAATCCTTGCCGCCCATGCCATACATATTGGCTGAAGGACCGCCAAGGTCACTCAGATACCCCTTGAAATCTTCCTGCTGAACAATCTCGCGCACCTCTCTGAGAATACTTTCCTCGCTGCGTGAGGCAATGAATTTGCCTTGATGCGCACTGATGGTGCAGAATGCACAACCGCCAAAGCATCCCCGATGGATGCAGACGGAATGCTTAATCATCTCATAGGCGGGAATACGCTTGTCCTTGTATTTGGGATGTGGCAGACGGGTGTAGGGATAATCGAAAGAGGCATCTATCTCGGCTGTCGTCATGGGGGGATAGGGGGGATTTACCACCGTGAACAGTTTGCCTGTGCCCTGGATAAGACGACTGGCATGCATCTTGTTGGACTCTTCTTCGATATGACGGTAGTTCTCTGCTTCGGCTCGCTTGTCGCGCAGACATTCCTCATGACTGTGGAGCAGGATGTCCTCATCTGTGATTCCTCCAGGAATGGACTGACGGTCCATCACAAAGACGGTTTGCGGCAGTTGGCGGGCATCGCTCAGGGTGCCGCCTTTGGAAAGGATGTTGCACAGTTCAACGATTCCTTTTTCTCCCATGCCGTAGATAATCATATCGGCACCGGAATCGTAGAGGATGCTGCGGCGGAGTTTGTCCTGCCAATAATCATAATGGGTCAAACGCCTCATCGAAGCCTCTATGCCGCCAAGCACCACAGGGACATCGGGGAAAAGTTGCTTGAGTATTTGGGTGTAGACAATCGTGGGATACTCCGGGCGACAGTCATGGCGGCCGTCAGGACTGTAGGCATCTTCGGAACGAAGACGGCGGTTGGCCGTATATTTGTTGACCATGGAGTCCATGCAACCAGGAGAGATGCCAAAAAACAGACGGGGACGGCCCAGTTTCTTGAAATCACGGAAGTCACCGTGCCAGTCGGGTTGGGGAACGATGGCCACGCGCCAACCGGCCGCTTCCAAGGCGCGGCCTATCACTGCAGCTCCAAAAGATGGATGGTCCACGTAGGCATCACCGGAGAACAGGATGACGTCAAGCTCGTCCCACCCTCGGAGTTCTACTTCCTTCTTCGTGGTGGGAAGCCAGTCGCTGAGTCGGTTGGCTCTCATGGGGGCTATGGCTCTGGGGTGGGGGCTTCCAAGGCTGGCTGGCTTTCCTTGCCCTTCATCCAATCCTCGTAGAGACGGATGAGGTTGGACAGGCCGATAGCCTTCATGTTGCTGTGGTAGATGACATCGAGACATAGGTCGAGAAGACCATGGTCGCTGCCGGCATCACCGGCCAGCATGGAGCGGACTGTGTATTTCAGTTTGTCGAGCACTCCCTCGTCAACAATACCGTTGCTGCCTACAAGTTGGTCGAGCAAATGGTATTTCTCGATGGTTTCCAAATGACTTTCTTCCACGTTGATGACGCGGGTGCCTGAGTGGTTTGCCTGGATTTTATACATATCAATTGGCTGTTTTTAAGGTATAATGATTGGTTATTTTAATAGGTAATTGAGGATGCCTTTCATGATGGAGTTGCGAACTTTGGCGTCCTTGATACATTCGAGAGGGAAACCCATGGTGAAACAACGGTAGTCATTGCCACTGTAGGCCACAGCGGCATTCTGACCATCTGAGTAGCGCATCACGCAATAAGAGGTGGACAGCGGACTGAGTATGTCGGGGGCATGGGCGGCATAATGGGTTTCGTTGAGCGTGCGGTAGGTGTCGAAATTCATGCCGAGGCCCTGCACCTGCCCGTTGGGGTTGTTGCGGTCGCTTCCCATATAGCGGAGTTTGAGAACATCTGCCAAAAAGGCTTGTTCCTGAGCACTTTGCATGTCACTGCCTACGTACGACCCGCTTACCAACAGACTGCCATGGTCGCGGGTGAAGGAGTGGAGACGCTGTTGCATCTCCTGACTGATCGACTTATACATCAGCAGCGAATAGCCGTCATCTTTTTCCAAACCGAGAAGCAGGTCTATACAGTCCACGTTGCTGGTCTTGGCTTTGCCTTTCTCCAAAGCCTCACTTGAACAACTGACGATGTTGTATTTGCCGGCACTGTGGATGGCCGTGGCATGCTCCCGGACATAGTCAAAATTGTTGCCGGCAATGAATTTACCTGTCAGTTCATCACCACAAAAACCTAAGGCTCCCTCGCCCTCACGGCCTCTGCGGCTGTTGTCAAACACGGTCTGACGGCCGCTCCATCCTGCCATGCTGCCATAGGTCACACCTGGGTCAAGGTCGATATCGAATCCTTTCTTGTCGCCGGTGTCAATGACAGCGGGGGAGGAGAGACGGTGGAAACCGTTAACGACCATCACCGTTCGCTTGGCTTGGGGCTGATAGGCGGCAGAGAGCACTTCCGTGGGGAAACTCTCACCACCATGATTGGCGGCGGTCACCTTGAAATGATAGAGGATGCCTGGAATGATGTCTACCGTGCACGATGTACCCTTCACGGCTACACCGTTGTCAAAGTCTCGGTCGCCCATAGCCGTGTAGACGATGTATTCTGATGGGTTGGCAGTCGATTCCTGTGGGTCTTTCACGGGATTCCAACTCAAACGGGCCTTGTTTCTCGAGGTCAGTTCTATACGGAAATTACGGGGTGGCAGAGGTTGCACGGTATATTTGGTTCCGTGCATCTCGCTGACGTAGCGGAGTATGGTCTTATATACGGAACGGGCGACCGTGAACCGGAAGTTGGGGTCAAGACCATAGCGCATGTCGCTGAAATTTTGATGTGACAGCATCTCCAAGATGGCCGATGGAACTGCAGGCTCACGGGTTTCATTGTAGTTGCGGTCGTAGAGGACACGGCGGCGCCAGTTGCCAAACTTACTCTTGATGTCTGTACCAAGGTTGTAGAGTAGGGCATCGGCAAAATCGTGAGAGGCCATACGGGAAATACCGGCGTCAAGCTTGCCGTCATAGAAATCCGTGGTGCAAATCGACAGGGTACCCGTCAATTCATTACCGCCTGTTTTGTCATAGCCTGCATCACTGTGAAGCGACAACATCAACTCGATGGGAACACCAAGACCGCGGCGGTTGGGAACATATGTTGAACCTCCGGAAATCCAGTTGCTGAAACGGGAACGGGCATTGAGGTCGTCATTATAGTCATGGGTGTTGTTGAAACGGTTGTATACGGAGTCGGGGGCTCCTGCCCATTGGGCAAAATAACGGGTGCCTTCCAGACAACGGGGCATACCACTGACCCTGCCGCCACGGACAATGTTGCCCATGCCGCCTCCAAACCTCACGGCATCAGTGGTCACTACTCCCTTCTCCTTACTGTAGTTGCTCACTACTACCATATTGCTCGAATTCAGGCCTTTGTCAAAGTCGAAGGTGCCTAAATAGACCCAGGTGCCACCACCCATTCGCTGGTTCACCTTCAATTCCGTGCTGCAGCCTTTATGCCATACTGTGTAGTGGGCGTTGTCGATGGAACGGTCGAGGGTTTGGTAACTAACATAGACGGCATAGCGGCCTGCCTCGGGGATGTTGGGCTGATAAATCACTTGACTCTGGTCGCGGCCGGAGGTGGTCTCTGCCACTCGTGCCGTTCCTTCCTTGAAAGGATTCTCGCCATTGTCATAGGTGCCGGCATGGCGCCTGTAACCACTGCGGTCTGTAGTGCTCCACCGATGGCCGCCGTTGGCTTCGGTGTAACGGCCGTCGGTTTGGGGCATGTCATTGTCGACGATTACCTCGTTCTTCTGCCAGTCGCGCTCTCTCGGTGACCACACAATGGCACCGGCATTCTCCAGCATGGGCATGAGATAGGGTATCACAAACGTCTGAGTGAACAAATCTTCCGTGGTGCAGAATAGATTGGGACGCTGCCATTTCCAGCGGCCGACACTCTGGTCATAATAACGGCCGTGACTGGCGGCTATGGTCAAATGGCGGTCTTGAAGACCCCTGTTAATCGTGAAAGGACGGTTGACACGGGTCACCCATGGCTTGCCCTCATATTCTATACGCCCCCACTCGCGGCTACGGTCCTTATGGTCGCGGAGACGGTTGGGAACCAGTTCGTCGATGGTGCGCCCATGGGTGAACACCTGCACATCGTAGCCATGATAGGCCTTGGGGAGAAGACTTTCGATACGGGAATAAATGCTTTTGACGACTTCGGGGGTGAATTCCTGTTCGCCAAAGCGTTCTGTTGCTGTTATTTTCAGCGTGCGGTTCTCTGGGTCGACTGACAAATTGCCCAAACTGGCTGTTACGGGAAAACCGGAAAAACCGTTTCCGTAATTCTCAAAGTATTTTTTCAACTGCTGTTCCAGTTGTGCACGGTCTGAAGATGTCTGGCCACTTGCTAACAGCGCGCACATGGCCAGCATAGCTCCTAAAAGGTATTTTCTAAAAAAAATCATCACGTTACATTTCCAATTTTTACTCCTCCCTCATTTCCTCCTTTTCTTCTACTTGATTCCTCCTTTTTTCCCCCCCTGAAGCATTGCCTGTTATTTTATATGGCGAAATTTTGGGGGCGCTTGCCTTCGAATCCCTTGTAATACTCCTTGATGTTGACTAAATCGCTTTCTATGTCTTCACCAACATGGTAGACTTGGGTGCATTGTATCAGTTTGCGCTTATAGTCTATACCATATAATAAAATGGGGAGGTCGGCTTTGCGTGCGATTACCAGAAAACCACGCTTCCAGTCTGAATTGGCCGAACGTGTGCCCTCGGGAGTGATGCACAGACGGAAGGATTCTGACTCACGGGCGTCACGGGCAAGGTTGTCGGTCATACTCGTATGTTTCGAACGGTATACAGGTATTCCGCCCATCCTGCGGAAAAGACAACCCAAGGGCCAGACAAACCATTCTTTCTTCATGAGAAAATTGACTCGCATGCCTTCCGCAGACGAATACAACCTTCCCAACACGAAATCCCAATTGCTCGTGTGAGGGGCAAGACAGATAATGAATTTCTGGGGATGGGCGATGGTGACTTGCTTGGTCCACCCCATACGCTTATACAAAAGCCAATTGCAAAATTTTTTCCACATTTGCCTCAAGACCTTAATGGCTTAGGTTGGATATCTGGTCGATAATCTCTGTTATTTGCTCAGTGAAGGAATTGGCAAGGTGGTCGAAATACACCTTCTTGTCCATTCCTGGCTCCGGGTGGGAGATACGGCTGATGAAATCGTCGCGGATAGCTAAGATGGAGTACAAAAGGGCTTCCACATTCTCCTCATCGGTATTGCCATGATAGAGAGACATGGCTACACATTCTGCAAACACATCCCTGCATATGTTGTTGATGCTCGTCTTTAAATCTTTCCTGTTAGCCATAAATGATAGTTTTGTTGTGGTTTTACGATTTATTCCAAAAGCAAAGATAATAAAATTATTCTAATAGTATCGGCTTTTGACCATAAAAATCACTCCGTTTTGTTTTTTTTTCATTTCATGACTGACCGCAGCACTCAATGATTTCATGATACAATGTGAAAAAAATGAAAATCATTCGCACTTTCGTAATAAAATGATTAATTTTGCACTTCCAAAATATCATTCAATTTTAGTTACATTATATGGAAAAAAGCGCATTGCAGCAGGCCAGGGCAGCCTACAAGCCCAAATTGCCAGTAGCCCTTCAGGATGATGTCAACGTGAAGGAGGGCGCTCCAACACAAAGTGTAGACAATCAGGAGGAAATCCAGAAGCT
>CACXDY010000361.1 GCA_902766505.1 uncultured Prevotellaceae bacterium | reverse complement strand
TTTTGACAACTGCACTTTTAGACAGACAGCCGACAGCATCCTCACCTCTAAGGGAAAGAAAGAGGCCAACAACTATGCCGTTATTGCCACAAGAATCAACCTCAAGTTCACCAACTGTATTTTTGAACTAAAAAGCAGTGGTTTGGTCAATGCAGCCAAGATAGATGGTCCTACCACAACACTGATGATGAACAATTGTCAGGTAAAAGCGCCCCATGTCGGCCGCACACTGATCAACCACCCAGGTGACATCCACATCACCCAATGCAACATACACTGCGCCGGCTCCTTGCACAGCAACTCCGGCCATGTGACTCTTCGGAACAATCAGATTACACAAGGACTCAAACAACAAAAAAAGGGAAAACAAATCAAAAAAACATGAAAACCATCTTATCCATCCTACTGATAGCAATTGCTACGACCGTCACGGCACAACCCATCGACCGTGAGGCAGTAGTCAGACGCAACAATCCCCATATCACCAGTCTTGACACGCTGGCCTCACTGACCGTGGGCAATGGAGGCTTTGCCTTCACCGTAGATGCCACAGGACTTCAGTCGTTTCCCAAGATGTATTCACAAGGTGTACCTCTTGGCACTATGAGCGACTGGGGGTGGCACAGTTTTGACAATCCCAATGCCTATCGCCCGGAAGAAGCGCTCAAAGCCTATGACTTTGGTCGCGGAAAAACGGAATTCTATGCCACTCAGTTCAAAGAGGCGGGGCGCCAGCATGGGTCTTCCGAATGGTACAGGGCGAATCCTCACCGTATGCACCTTGGAGCCGTAGGTCTTGAACTCGACCCACAACTGGTAACAGACGTCAACCAGACCCTTGACCTATGGACAGGCATGATTGACAGCCATTTCACGTATGGCGGGCACCGCTATCATGTGCAGACGGCGTGTCATCCCGAAAGGGACATGATAGCCACAAGGATTGTTTCCAAAGGCAAGAAGACCATCACCCTAACCTTCCCCTATCCCACAGGAAAACACAGTGACGATGCCTGCGATTGGGATGAATGGGAACGCAACATCACCAGTTTCGAGGGAATGGGTAATACTTGCACCGACACACTCAAACGCATTTTGGACGGCCAATCAAGATTCGACAAGGCTGACTATTTTGTGGCCTTGCACTGGGATGAGGGACACCGGTCCTATGTCAATCTGAAAGGCAACACCCCCCTGTGGAACCATCAGCATTTCAGTATAGCCGATGCTGATTCCGCCGTCGCTTTCACATGTGAGTTTTTCCAAGAAAAAGACCCGTCACGTCCTGTCCTGACATTCGATGAAGTGATGGCAGCCTCAGCCAAATATTGGAAAGACTATTGGACAAAGGGAGGCATCACTGATTTCTCAGCCTGCACAGACCCCCGTGCAAAAGAACTTGAACGCCGCGTCATTCTCAGTCAATACCTGCTGGCCGTCAACGACGGCGGTGACACGCCGCCACAAGAAACCGGACTTACCTATAACTCCTGGTTTGGCAAATTCCACCTTGAGATGACGTGGTGGCACATGGCACAATTCGCTTTATGGGGACATCCCGCCATTCTGGAACATGCTCTCGACTGGTATCTTACGGTCATGCCGGTAGCAAAAGACATCGCCCACCGGCAAGGTTTTGATGGTGTCAGATGGATGAAGATGACTGACCCGTCAGGCACTGAGGCACCCTCAAAAGTAGGGAGTTTCCTCATATGGCAGCAGCCCCACCCCATCTATTTAGCCGAGTTGTTATACCGCGTTTCCGATTCCCAGGGAAAGCAAAGACTCATCAACAAATACGGTAAGATGGTGGACCAAACTGCTCTGTTCATGAAATCTTTCGCTACCTACGACCATGAAAACGACCGATATACCCTACGTGGATGCATCCCGGCTCAAGAAACCCTCAGAGCCGACTCCACCGTCAACCCTCCTTTCGAATTGTCGTATTGGCATTTTGCCATGGAAATAGCACAACAATGGCGAACCAGACAAGGACAAGACAGGCTTCCCGAATGGGATGAACTCATCAACCGTATTTCACCCTTAGCCTTTCGCGACAGCCTTTATCTGGCAGCAGAGACTGCTCCACAGACCTATTCCGACATACGTTTCACCAGCGACCACATGGCAGTTCTGGGTGCCGTAGGTATTTTGCCATCCACACCGCAAGCCGATCCTGCCATCATGAAGAAGACCCTGGACTGGGTATTGGAAAAATGGAATTGGGACAAGACGTGGGGGTGGGATTTCCCCATGACGGCCATGTGTGCGGCAAGACTTGGAGAACCCCAAAAAGCCATAGACGCCCTCCTCATGCCTCAGCGGACAAACACCTACTTGCCCAACGGACATAATTATCAAGACGGCAGACTCAGGTGTTATCTTCCCGGCAACGGCGGTTTGCTTACTGCCGTCGCTATGATGTGTGCCGGATGGGATGGTGAAGACAAACACAATCCAGGATTTCCCGACGACGGCTCATGGGACGTGAAATGGGAAGGACTCTCGCCACTGCCATGACCATACCGAAGACCATTACCCTGTTGGCCATCACCTGCATGGCTGTCATCACCGCTTGTTCCAAAGCGGAACAGCCCTACTCGCTGCTTGACGACGACACCGTCTTGCGGCCGGGCGACCTGCTTTTCCGGCGTGGCACGGCCATGACCAGTCATGCTGTAGCCATGGCCGACAAAAATGGTGCTTTTTCCCATGTTGGTATTGTTGCTGACTCTTCCGGAGTAATGGTTGTCGTGCATGCCGTTCCTGATGAACCAGATTTTGAAGGCGACCCCGACCGCGTGAAAATGGAAGAAGTCCACGACTTTTTCTCCACCGAAAGAGCCACATACGGTGAGATATGCCGTCCCAGCGACTCCGTCACGGCTGTCAAGGCTTCTCAAGCGGCTATGGCCATCTACCGTCAAAGACCTCTTTTCGACCATCAGTATAACAGTGAAGACACGACCCAGATGTATTGCACCGAATTGGTGATGGAAGCCTACAAACGTGCCGGGTGCACGCTTACAGGTCCCCCCACCCATTCCTATACCTTCCTGGGCATACACTGCATGGTATGGCTGCCGTCCGACCTCTACAAATCACCCTACATCCGGTGCATTAAGGTACTGAAACCGAAGAAACAATGAGCCATCAAAATGCCATATTGTCGTTGCAGCAGCAACGGCTACTACTCGATATAGAATACCACACTGAGCGCGAAGCCTATCGTAAGCAAACCGAGACCATCGGTTTGCAACGCAAGGTGAAACGGGGGGATGCGTGGTTTCCCATTAAAGGTGGCCGCAACTACTGGAATTCTCTTAACCAGTATGTCATAGAGGTGTACCGCACCGGAGACACCGACATTGAGCACAATTTCGAGTATGGCAAACCTGTCTGTTTCTTCCGTGTAAGCAAAACCGGTTCCGGTGAAACCAAAATCACCTACTTGCAACAGACTTGCACCGTGAGCTATGCCGATGGAGACCGGATGGTGGTCATCATACCAGAGAACGGCATGGCAGCAGAGATTCAAAATGCCACGGACATGGGTGTGCAACTGTTTTTTGACGAGACCACCTACCGGCTGATGTTTGAGGCTCTCGACCGTGTCATCAAAGCCAAAGACAACAGATTGGCCTATTTGCGCGACTTGTTCTATTCCCACACCCCGGCCAAACGGCTAAGCTTTCAACCCATCCGTTTTCCCTGGCTCAATCCAACCCAGGAGAAGGCCGTCAATGAGGTTTTGCGGGCAAAAGACGTGATGGTGGTACACGGCCCTCCTGGAACGGGTAAAACGACAACTCTTGTAGAGGCTATTGGCGAGACACTCCGCCGCGAAAGCCAGGTATTGGTCTGCGCTCAAAGCAATATGGCAGTCGACTGGATTTCGGAACAGTTGACCGACAGGGGTATCAATGTTCTGAGGATAGGAAATCCAACCCGTGTGAATGACAAGATGCTTTCATTCACCTATGAACGCCGCTTCGAGGACCACCCCGACTATCCTCAATTGTGGAGCATCAGAAAAGCCATCCGCGAACTTCGTCAGCAACGCAAACGTGGCAATGACAACTATCATCAGAAAATGAGCCGGCTGCAAAACCGTGCTGTCCAACTGGAGTTGAACATCCAAAGTCAGTTGTTCGGAGAAGCCCGAGTCATCGCGTCCACCCTAACAGGTTCAGCCAACCGTCTACTTGAGGGCCAGAAATACAGCACATTGTTCATCGACGAGGCGGCACAGGCTTTGGAAGCCGCCTCATGGATAGCTATCCGAAAAGCATCCAGAGTGGTCTTTGCCGGTGACCATTGTCAGCTTCCTCCCACAGTGAAAAGTCTGGCTGCACTTAAAGGTGGACTGGGCAAGACGCTGATGGAACGCATCGTGGAAAACAAACCTGAAGCCGTCACCCTGTTGCGCATACAATACCGCATGAACGAACAAATCATGCGTTTCCCTTCAGACTACTTTTATGGCGGCAAGCTGGAAAGTGCTCCAGAAATCAAATACCGGAGTTTTCTCGACTACGACATCCCCATGACATGGATAGACACCAATGGCATCGACGGGCGGGAGGAATACGTCGGTGAGACATTCGGACGAATCAACAAGGCAGAAGCAGAACTGACCGTCAGCACCCTTCAACAATACCTCACCAAAATAGGAAAACAGCGGATACTTGACGAACGTATTGATATCGGGGTCATCTCTCCCTACCGAGCCCAGGTTCAGTATTTGAAACGACTCATCAAGCGCAAGGAGTTCTTCAAACCCTTCCGTCACCTCATATCCATCAACACCGTAGATGGTTTCCAAGGACAGGAACGCGACATCATCCTCATCTCACTCGTACGCAGCAATGATGAGGGGCAGATAGGATTTTTGCGCGACCTCCGCAGAATGAACGTGGCTATCACCCGTGCCCGTATGAAACTCATCATCTTGGGTGACACAGCCACCATCACAAAACATCCCTTCTACAGGAAACTCTACGAATACACCACCAATCTTGCCTAAAAAGCCCTCCGACAACATGAACCACACTCATGACATGACGACGGGCAATCCGACCAAATCTATACTTCTTTTTGCCCTACCGCTCATTGCTGGTTATCTCCTGCAACAGATGTATGTCGTGGCCGATGCTGCCATAGTAGGGCACTGGATAGGCGTGAATGCCCTGGCGGCCATAGGAGCCTCCTTTGCCGTCATGTTCCTTATCATGGGATTTTGCAATGGCTCGTGCGCAGGATTTGCCATTCCCGTTGCCCAAGCTTTCGGTGCCAAGGATTACACCACCATGCGCCGTTATACAGCTTGTGCCATCCGCATGAGTGCCATCATCGCCCTGACCATCTCCACGGTGACAGTGCTGCTGTGCCGCCCCATCCTTCGTTGGTTGAGTACTCCCGATGATATCATACCTGATGCCTACACCTTCCTTCTGCTGCAATTCTTGGGCATACCCTTCACCATGGCCTACAATCTGCTGGCCAGTCTGCTCAGGGCTTTGGGAAACTCTCGCCAACCCTTTTATTTCCTTATACTCACCTCTATTCTCAACATCCTTCTGGCCATTATCCTCATCATAGGCTTTCACAGAGGAGTGGAGGGGGTAGGCATTGCCACAATGACCGCACAGGGGATTTCCGCCCTGGCATGTTGGTTCTACATCAAGCACCGTACCCCCATCCTGGTGCCACATGGTGAAGAATGGAAGACAAGGCGACATGAAAACCGCCACCTACTGGCCAATGGCATTCCCATGGGACTGCAATTCTCCATCACCGCCATCGGTATCATCATGCTTCAAGCGGCCAACAATGCTTTGGGCACTGCCTGCGTAGCAGCATTCACCGCCGCCATGCGGGTGAAATATCTTTTTACGTGTGTGTTTGAGAACATCGGTGTAGCGATGGCCACCTATTGTGGACAAAACATAGGGGCAGGACAAATAAGCAGGGTAAAAAAGGGTTTGACGTCTGCATTGTCCATCTCTTTCGTCTATTTCCTCATCACCGTCATATTGATTATGCCATGGGCCGATGAAATGATGCTGCTGTTTGTAGATACCAGTCATCCCGGCATTATAGCCGATGCAGCCCGGCTGATGCGTATCAGCTGCTGGTTTTATCCTGCCTTGGGTATACTGACAGTGCTGCGTTATTCTATTCAGGGATTGGGATACTCAGCCCTGTCCATGTTGTCGGGAGTCATGGAAATGTTTGCAAGGGGAGGGGTAAGTATCTGGCTTGTACCCGCCTTTCATTTCACGGGAGTCTGTTTCGGTGACCCAACGGCATGGGTGTGCGCCGACATGTTCCTGGTGCCCGCCATTTTCTGGCTGCTTCAGAAAAAAATCAATTCCAGGCAGCCAACAGCAAAAACCAAAGAACAGGAACCAACAGTGAGGGCAACAAATTGAGCGTCTTGCAGTCTTTCAGGCCCAAGAGTCCCAATCCACTGGCTGTAATCATGATACCGCCAACAATCAGCAATTCTGCCATGAGCGCATCGCCTACTGCATCAGCAGAAAAACATGCCAATGCATAGAAAGAACCTTGCCAGCAGAACAAGACGGGAGCCGCCAAAATCATACCTATGCCATAGGTGGAGGAAAAGACAATGCTTGAAACGAAATCGAGGGTAGCATTGGTAAACAATAAGGTATGGTCGCCTTTTAATGCCGACACTACGGGACCAAGCATCGAAAGGGGTCCGATGCAATAGAGCAGAATGGCGGCAGAAAGCCCGTCGGCGAGTTTTCCCTTTCCGCCATCCAGAGAGCGGCGTGCTACAAGCCGATGGAATCTGCCATCGATATCAAGCCATGTGCCCACCACCCCACCAACAGCAAGAGAGACGATGAAAAGAACTGGATATTGACTTTTTCCAAAATGAGAAATACAAGCATTGAGACCTATGGCCAATGAGGCAAGTCCCAAAGCATTATACAGCACCTCCTTGTATTTCTCACCGATACCGCGATGGAGCAAGGTTCCCAATATGCTGCCCACGATAATCGTTGTCGTATTTACAATAGTTCCTATCACTTCAAAAAGTCAAACTAAAAATCAATTTGAAAGCTATACACATGGCACAGCTCGATAATTTGCAAAATTAATCAAAATATCTTGCATGTTTCTTGGTTTTTCTGTATTTTTGCAGATAAATGTATAATCTACGATAAAACAATCAACAATTAAATAAACCTATCAGCATGAAGAAAGCTATTACCCTCTTATTGACCTCCTTGATGGCCATCTGCTCCTATGCCTCCATCTGGAAGGCAAGCGCTGAGACCAGTCAAGATGCCAACACGACACTTGTCAACGATCCTCTGTTAGTGGCCACCACCACGTATGCGACAACCTTAAAGTCCAACGGAAAAACCATTGATGGAGAAACATTCACCCATTATATCCAGGTGCGCAACATAGATTATCCCTCAGGAGACAATCCAAAAGGCACTGAAAATGCAGGAAGTACCTCCATTGTGATTAAGCCCCAAAAGGCGATTACACTAAAATTTTACTACCGCCGTCAGGCTGCTCAAGGAGAATTCACTTCCAACGATGGAAAAGACGTAAAGCTTTTCAATCAAGATGGCTATGGAATCGTCGACGGCACACTCGACATCCATGAGACAACTGAAGATTTGGCTTATGGCTTTGCCACCAAAGAGTATAAGCTGTCTGAGGGAGAAAGCTATGTCCTCTCAGCCAAAGGAACCACCATCAACCTATATGGATTCTATTATACGGATAAGACGGAATCAGGAGCTGAACAATTCTCCTTCAGCTGGAACTTCTCCAACTGGCAAGCAGGCGATATCTCAGCAACGACCACAATAGAGGGCTTGACAGTTGAGGCCACCCCGGAAAAGAAGGTGACAATTGATGGAAGCAAGAAGACTGTTGAAGGTGTGTCATACACCCAACGCCTCAAATTTGGTGGTTCTGGTACCTTAGAATACCGCAATGTCCACTTTGATGTTCCAGGCAGTTGCACTATTAAGATTGTAGCTGCTCATGCCTCCGGTAGTGGAGATGACCGTACACTTAACATTGCTGCCGGTTCTTTCAGCAACATAGTAGACAACACAACAGTTTCGGCTGGAGCCGACCCCATTCTATACGCCGCCACCTATAAAGGAGACCCCACTACCATCTATATCTATAGTGCCAACTCCGGCATCAATCTTTATGCCATTTATGTGGAGTCTATTGATGATGGCGGCGAGGAAGGCCCCGCGGAGGGTATAGCCTACGATTGGGATTTCACCACATTCTATGATTCTGATGTGCCCTTGCTCAATGGCGATACCGACAACTGGACCCCCGACGTCAATGATGAAGGTGAAGTGACCCGTTGGAATAACGTCAAAGCTCTCAGCAACCAGCCTCTGGTCGCCGTCATTGATGGCCAAACAACAGAGCTTTCGTTCACCAAAGGACTGACCTTCACAGCAGGAGCCAAAGGAAAACTCAGGGTGGAGCGCACGAACAAGCGCCTTGGTCTCAACGGCAAGGACATCACAGTTACCTTGCCGTCCCTTAAGGCCGGCCAAATAGTCACCGTCGTTTCAAGAATAGCCAACAGTTCTGCCTTTGAGCGCCGTTTGGGTGCCTCCAACCTGTATGTCAGCGAGGGATTCCTTTCCAGCGAAGAAGATGCTTGGGTAACGAATATTGGTGTGGTAGCCAAAGACGGTCCCGTGTCATTCACCACTTTGGAGGGAGGAGTCAACTTGCAGTCCATCAAGGTTGCCACTATTCCCGAGAGTTATACCATCACCATCGGCGAGGCAGGATGGAGCACATTTGTTTCACCATTGGCCGTCTCTCTTCCTGATAACTTGAAAGCCTATACCGTGATATCCGCCAACGACGGCACAGCCACCCTTATTGATGTGAATGCTGTAGAAGCCAAGGAACCTGTCCTTCTCTACGGTGCTGCCGGCGAGTATACCTTGAATGTGATAGATCAAGCTAATGCTACCCATAACTTGCTGAAGGCCTCAACCTCCTATTTCAAAGCTAATGGCAGCCAATATGTATTGGCCAATGGTTCGAAAGGCATCGGTTTCTATAAAGCCGCCGAGGGAACTATCATCAATGGAGGCAAGGGATACCTTTCAATCACCGGAAGCGCTTCCAATGAATTTGTTTTCGGTATAGAGGACGGCATTCATGAGACTGTCACGTCCAACAAAGAGGACAACGTGTATTACAATCTACAAGGCGTACGAGTAGACAAGCCAACCATGGGAGTCTACATCGTGAATGGTAAAAAAGTTGTATTGAAATAACTGTTTGCCAAGTCTTTTACAAGTTAAACCAAAAAACAAGCAACACGATGAAAAAGACCTATATTAAGCCGACGATTATTTGTATCGACGTCCTCACAGACCAATTCATGGACGATGCTGTATCCCTGCCCATCATAGACAATGGTGGTGGAGGAGAAAGTAGTGAAGAGAACGTCAGTGGTGAAGACGCTCTTGCCCCGAGTCACTCTATTTGGGATGTATAAACCTGCTTTACAGCTATAATACTCCAAAGCCCCAGTGCCTGTGGCACTGGGGCTTTATTGTGATAGTGAGAATCCGGCAAAAGCGTCTTCAACTATTCAACCCAAGACGACGCCTATAAGAGAATACAAAATACAGGCATGCCAACAGTGCAAAGAACACCACAACGACTGCCCATATCAGTATGGTGGAATCATCGCTTCCCGAACCTGTATTAGGGAGAATTCCCAAACCAGAATTGATGGTGTCGGTCACCACCGTATCAGAACTGTTTGTCACCACCGTATCAGGCACACTCCCTATCGTATCGGCATCCACCTTGATTTTAGGGAAGATTCTTGGCCGACGAATATGACCATCAATCGGCGCAATGTCTAACAAATTAATCATACTACAATAATATTTAAGTGATTACTATTCAAGTTCACATAACAACAACAGAAGTTGAAACAACACTCCAATGAGGAAGCTAATGGCATTGCAAAGCACACTATAGACGAAAGCTTGCCCTATTTTCCTGATAAAAGCATAATACCACAGCGTCTCCACCAAGACCACCAACAACTCCCCAATGATCATTTCCACTGTACCATTGCCAACCAAAAGCAGATAGGCATTCAGCGGAATGTTTGTCAAGATATTGACGACCACTGATGAGCCGAGAATTGTTTTCCTTCGTTCGCCCAACAGCCACAGGCAGCCCAGTTCAATGAGAATTGTCGCCACAAGTGCAACAGCCAATGTCGGAAGTATCGTCATCACATCCATTTACAACACAGCCAATAAATATCCTGGCATCAAGGCTGCTGCCAGCAAGCCAAAAGCCAATCCCTCCTTACCTTCCAATACCGTATTCGCCAAATATAGAGTCACCGGCATCGTGCAATTGACCATAAATAGTCCAATGAGCGGAACACACCATTGAGCATCCCTGAAGAGTAGACAAATGAGGACAGCCACCAGTACAAAGACCATGGCACGGATAATGCCCCATCGTTCTGCCAACCATCCCCCAGCCATTTTTCCCAGCATGGACACCGCCCCAATAGCCAAAACGAAAGCACTGCCCTTATGGATGCCGGCAGAGAAGGACTCCCCTATATAAGACCTGAAAAGGACCAAAACCATCAAAGCCACTATAGCCACCCAGACAGCAACATGACTGTAACGGAACTTCTTCGAAGAGCCGACACCTGTATCAGGGGTTTTCTCCACCAACAGTTGATCTCTCTGCAGATAAAGAACAGCCACGCAACAAATGGCCAAAAGAAAGCCAAAGAGCATCAGCCATGAACAGAAAACAACAGCTATGGCCAAGCCAAATGCTCCAGTGGATACAAACAACCCCAAAGCCCGGATATCATTGCCCGACCTCACCGCTGTCAGTTTACCTCCCCATACATGAAACAAAGAATTGCCCACACCCAACAGGACTGCTGCTGTCATCATAGCATGAACAGCCGAGGGATTCGCATAAAATGACACGGATAGGGCTGCACATAATACGGCCAATGTCAACAGGGACATGGCAGCGAGCAACACCCAATGCTTGTTTCTTACTTTGTCGGCCACCATTCCCGTGAGTGGTTGAGAGAGAAAAGCGAGCACATTGTAAGTGATAAACAATCCTGTGAGCGAAGCAATACCCAAAAATGGAGACATCAAATACAGGCAACAGACACAAAGCCCGTCGACCAGAAAATGCAGCAAAGCATAGACTCCTATCATTCTAAAGAATGTTGGTATCATTTTTATAACGTTTTATCTATTACAAAATTGCATCAATAACGCAACGAAATTGTCCGTCAGTAAAAAAAAATACCAAACTTTTGTAGAACACTGTTTTTTCATTACCTTTGCAAAATTATGAGACATTGTATTTCCTTTCTTCTCCTGTCACTTTTGCCCCTCTCCCTTTTCGGTCAGAACGATAATGTCGTCCGCGAAGATACCCTGGAAGAAATCACCATTATGTCGCGCTCAGCTCAGCAGCGATTGGAAGAAGTGCAAGTGGGCGTAGAGAAAATCGATGTGGCCACTATGGCAAAAGTCCCGGCTCTCTTCGGCGAGCGCGATATCATCAAGAATCTACAGTTGCTGCCAGGTGTGAAAAGTGAGAGCGAAGGAACTGGAGGATATCAAGTCCGTGGCGGCACTTCCGCACAAAACCTCATCCTGCTGGATGGCGCCACCATTTACAATGCAGGACACATGATGGGACTCTTCTCCACCTTCAACGACAATGCCCTCAACAATGCATCGCTCTACAAAGGTATGGTGCCCGCCTATTATGGAGGTGGCACATCATCCGTATTCGATATCAACACACGCACGGGCGACATGCACCAATACCATTTCAGTGGTACTATCGGCTTGCTCTCTGCCAACGTGATGGCAGAAGGCCCCATCCAAAAAGACAAGTCATCCTTTCTTTTCGCTGGTCGCCGGTCATATCTTGACCTGTTTCTGAAAGCCACCGAGGACTATAAGAACAACACGCTGAATTTCTATGATGTCAACCTCCAGATGACCTTCAAGTTATCATCCCGCGACCGGTTGTCACTCTCTTTCTTCCGTGGGCGCGACAACATGGGATTGGAGGATTTGATGGACATGAACTGGGGCAACACCACTGCCAATGCCCACTGGCTGCATACATTCAGCGACAAGGTGTATGCCCACTCCCAATTAACCTACAGCGACTTCACCAATGATGCCGGCGTAGAGATAGGCAACATCGACTATGCCATGAAGGGATTTATCCGTCATGCCACACTCCACCATGACCAAACGTGGATGCCCACACGGAATTATACCCTGAAATACGGTTTTGAGTCCACCTACCTGCAACTCCAGTCAGCAGAATGGGATATCAACCTGCTTCATCAAAAAGAAAAGCGCGATGCCTGGTCGAATGCAGCATGGCTCCATCAGGAATGGAAAATCATCCCTTCGTTGAATTTGTCCGCAGGTCTGCGCATTCACTTACAGTCGGCACTCGGCGGTTCACCCTATTATGATATCGACAACGAAGGCAACATCACCAACACGGAACACCCCGAAAGCGGCAGCATCGTAAAGACTTATCCCATTTTGGAGCCCCGTCTAAGCCTCAATCTGAAAATCGACCCACACAACAGTCTCAAGATAGGCTATAGCCGTACATCGCAGGACATCCATGCCATTCGGTCCAATTCCATGTCCTTGCCCATCGACCGTTATACGCTGACGAGCAATATTCTGCGGCCAGAGATAGCCGACCAGGTGGCCATAGGATGGGCAGGCATCACTGCCAACAGTGAATATGATTTCTCGGCAGAAACCTATTACAAGACCATCCGCAATGTCTATGACTATCGTGACGGCAAGTCTTTTTATTCTGAGATAGAAATCGAACGGCTGTTGCTCGGCGGAAAAGGCCGTGCCTATGGACTTGAACTATGCGCTCACAAAAACAAAGGCAAACTGACTGGTTGGGCCAGCTATACACTTTCTTGGTCGGAAAACAAAATTGCCGGCATCAACCATGACGATTGGTACACTGCCGGCAACGACCGCCGTCATGATTTCTGCATCGTAGGAATCTATCAACTGTCGCCGGCTTGGGAATTGTCGGGCATGTGGCGCTACAACACCGGTCAGGCACTCACCGCACCAAGTGCCAAATATGAGATAGACGGTGTCACCTATTACTACTACGCCGAGCGCAACGGCTACCGTGCCCCCGCCTATCATCGGCTTGACCTCAGTGCCACCCACACGAAGAAGACACGCCACACTACTCAGCTTCTGTCATTCGGCGTATACAATGCCTATAACAGATACAACCCCTTCGTCATACTGTTTGAGAACGACGAAGAGAAACCATCCGGCACGAAAGCCACCCTGACCGCCATGTTCGGCATCGTGCCCTCCATCTCTTTCACCTTGAAATTCTGAATATGAGCAGAAAACTATACTTTCTTCTAAGTTTGGCATTTGTTCTGACCGCCTGCCAGAAGGAACTTGATTTCGAGTATCATGAAATCAATCCCGTGGTGGTCATTGAAGGTAGGATAACCAATGAGGGCGCCGAGGTGTTGTTGACCCTCACAAGGTCTGTTGAGGATTCCATTCGCGGTAAGGGTCAACCCAATGCTTCTGTGGTCATCACAGCTCCCGGTATAGAAGAACATCTCTCCTATGACCCGGAAACAGGGTTTTACCGGTCGAATATAAAAGGAATACCCGGCACCACCTACCACCTGGAAGTCAATTATGACGGAAAGCATTATGAAGGCTCTTCCACCATGCCTTATCCCGCAACCATTGTTTCCAACAAATTCCAATGGATAACAGTTCTTACAGAGCGTTTGCTGGTTTACCAAGTATGGGCACAAGACCCCAACCCCGACGACATCAACTACTTCCAATATAGAATGGACCGATATTCCACCAGTCCCCGGGTGAAAGAGCCATATAGGAAATATCGCGGTCAAGTCATGGATGACCGTGGCAATCCGCCCGGCATGGTCTTCTGCGACATCCACTGTTTTATGGAACTGATGACAGAAGAGGAATTTGATGATGTAGAGGAGTTTTGGGACGCAATATTATATGAGGGCGACAGCATCACTTTTCAGCTGGCAACCATCGACCGTCCGGTGTTTGACTATTACCAATCACTAATGACCGGACAAAGTGTTGGCGCCAATCCTATGAGCAATTTGTCTGGTGGATGTCAGGGATATTTCTCTGCCCAAAGCATCACCCATGCCAAACCAGTGATTTTCACCTATGACGGAATCGAGGATTTTTTTCCTACCAACATGGCCAGTAAAAAACCGGTGACAAAAATGGCGGATGTCCCACAGACAATGGCCAGATACTCATGCAAGTGAGGGCCAGGCAAATTCAGAGGTTCGGCCAAACTAATCCAACCTATCACCAAGACGCCCACCACCACACCGATGATGGCATGGGATTTTCCTATATGTTTCGCACAATAGCCCAACAAGAACAAGCCCAGCATTCCACCTGAGAAGATGGACGACAGTTTCCACCATGCATCGATAATGCTCTCAACACTTAGCATGGCAATGGCAACGACACTGCCTATCAAACCCACCACCACACTCGACACCTGAAAAACACGCACATGCTGCTTGTCTGTAGATTTGCGGAACAGTGGTTTATAATAGTCTGTCAGGATGATTGTCGCCGCGGATGTGACACTTGTCGATACCGTACTCATACCTGCCGCAAAAATGCTCGCTATGAGCAGGCCACGGAGTCCCACGGGCAAGCCATTGACAATAAAGAAGGGGAATACATAATCTGGTTTTGCAGCAATGTCACCTGGCAACAATTCAGGACGGGCTGTATAGTAACTATAAAGAGCCGAGCCTATGAGGAAAAACAAGGCAGAGACGGGAATATAAAGGTAGCCTCCGAAAAGTGCCGAGAAACGGGCATCACGGTCGGTCTTTGCCGCATGATACCGTTGTACGTAATTCTGGTCGACACCATAATTCTGCAAATTGATGAAAATGCCATAGATGAGACAAACCCAGAAAGTGGACTTCGTGAGACTTGAAGAGAATTCGCCCAACGAGAACTTATTGCCTTGCGGTGAATGAATGGCCAAGTCAAAAACTTGCATGGGTCCCTCAGGCATGGAGAAGAACAAGATGCCCAAACAAAGCAAGGCACCACCAATGAGAATGATGCCTTGAATGGCATCAGCCCAAATCACCGCCTTCAATCCCCCAAGCATCGAATAGATGATAATGCCTATGGCCGTTGCCACAATCACCACGTGAAGATTCCATCCCATCAAGATATACATGGGAACGGCCAGAAGATAGAGAATCGACCCCATTCTGGCTATCTGGGTAAGCAGATAGCATGCCGAAGCATAGATACGTGCCCATGGGCCGAACTTATCCTCCAGAAAAGCATAGGCCGATACACTGCCTCCCTTCCGATAGAAAGGCACAAAATACTTGGCGGCGAAATAACTGGCCACAGGTATCGACAAGGAGAACACAAAAGCATTCCAGTCGGCTGCGAAAGCCTTGCCTGGGTAGCCTATATAACTGATACTCGACACATAGGTGGCAAAAATCGACATTCCCACCACCCATCCTGGTAAAGAACGGCCAGCATGGGTAAAATCTTCAGAATTGTTGTCTTTGCTATAAAAGGAACAACCGAAAAGGATTACTCCGGCCGTGAATGCCAAGAAAATGACAAGGTCAATTGTATTCATCTACTAAAATCTGAGTTTGCCGTCAATCAATGGAAGCGCATCAAGCGCACGGCGGATTTTCTCACGCTCCGGCTCATTGAACTTATAGAAAGGAGAGGCCACAAAATCATCCTTGATGACTCCCAACAACGACAAAGCACACTTCAAGCCTTTGAGATAACTGGAACCGTGCTGACCAACCGTATAGATGGAGGTGGAAATCTGCATAATCAACTGCTGAAGCTGGCAAACACGCGCGACATCGGCTCTACGGGCGGCTTCATACATGGCAACATAGAGTTCGGGAAACATGTTTGCTCCACCATTGATACCTCCATGAGCACCTAAAAGCACACTCTCACCAGTGATTTCCTCAGGACCCACAAGCATGGCAAAGTCCTTTCTCTCCCTCATGGCATAAAGCACTGACTGGAAATATACAGTATTGGCAGAGGAATCCTTGAAACCCACCACCTGGGGATTTTTGGCAATGCGCCGCACGGTATCAGGTGAAAAACTCACCTTCACATGAGACGGCATATTGTAGAGAAACACAGGCAAAGGCAACTGTGGCACCAATTCCTCATAAAACTGTGCCAACTCAGGCTGGCCTGTAGCGAAATAATAGGGAGGAGCCGACACTACACCATCCGCACCACAATCAGCAGCCACATGGGCAAGACGGATACTCTCCACGATTGACGTGTCGGTCACACAAACCAGAAGCGGCAACCGGCCGTGGTTGATACGTGCTGACTCTTGTATCATTTTCTTGCGGACGCCATAACTCAGGCTTTGTTCTTCTCCTGTCGTCCCCAAGATAAACAGTCCGTTTACCCCTCCTGCTATCAGGTGTTCTATTAAGTTTTCCAGACTTTCCACATCGAGCGTCTCATTGTCTGTCAATGGAGTCACAAGAGGTGGGATAATTCCACACAAAGGTTGATGATTGGTCATGACGATTGGTTATTAGTTGATATATCGTTTTTAAGCAGTTGTTTTGCAAAATTACGCTTTTTCCGTATATCAACAAAATAATCATCCATAATTCATGTTATTCTCATGTCAGAATATCAAACCTTTGGCGGAAGCAATACCGGCAATCCCGGATTAGCAGGGTCGTCATCTGCTGAAGGCTTATCTGACGGATCATCATCGCCATGGTCGTCTTCAAGAATCATATTGATAAACCTCATGACATCCACAATATCCACCAATCCATCTCCATTAGCATCCGCTATAGTTTCATCGAAATTATCATAAGGACTCAATATATAGTCAACAATGGTCATTACATCCACCACATTCAATATGCCATCATTATTGACATCTCCCAATTCTCGTGTATCAAATCGGGAAAAGACAGAGGACTGGCCATATAAACTCAATGGAAGCATCATAAGGGATGCAAAAACAATTAGATATAATTTCTTCATCATAGTTATTTCTTTATAATGTAGAATACACATTCTTTTTATTACAACACTATTTTTAGTGTTTTTCCATTCTTATATTTTACGATATTGATACCTTTGGTCAGATGGTCCAATTTTCTGCCATTAGCATCATAAACTCCCAACAACTCATTATCACAAACAGGAACACAGGCTATCTGATCAACTTCCAAGAATGGCAATTGGTTGGCTTCATCATCCACCATTGACAAATAAGCTCTATTTTTCCCAATTCTAACCGAAGCATCACCTTCTACCCGATAAAAATTCAGTTTGCCATTGTGGTTCTGCAACACATAATTACCTTTACCTACATATTTCTCCACATAGCATCCCCTCAAAAGGCCGTTGACGAGGTAGTCTTCAGAGAATTCATCCGTCTCCTCACTATAACCTGACAAAAGATATAACCCTGGATTAGCTTTCACAAGATAGGGTTTATGGGCAATGACAGAAGACTCACGATTTAATATGATATGCCCTTTATCATTTCCTATTACTGAATAGATTTCCATACCATCAGGTATAGGAAATTGGAATGGAACACAAAGAGTACCCCAACCCATTGAGCCGATTTCCAAGGAATACGCCATCGGCTGAGATTCAAAATGATAATCCATATAAACATCCTCGAGAGCCAATCTTGTGGAAATCCAATTCCTTATTCTTTCAAGGCTATCCCTGCATCCTAATTGAAGACCTGGCGAGACACCTGTAGTTGTACCAGTAGCGACCCACAATTTGTAATTCCACTTAACGGTATCCCCCTCATAGTAAGTATTTGCTTTCTTAAAATCCTCCATATCATTATAACCGGTCCAATCATCTAAATCTATCCAATTTTCATTGGGTATCAAATCCAAAATACCAGGACTTTCAGGCCATCTCTCCCATTCTCGGGCATAATTGTCTTCACCGATGCGATATCGCCAATCATTGATAATCGACATCATGTTCTCAAGGGTAAAAACCCCGTTTTGACGAAGCTCGGCATACCTTTGCTTTATTTGGTCTTTCAGGCAAGAACCAATATAATTATACGGAAAGAAAGTAAAACCTATGGCAAAGGTCTTAGGACCCCTGAAACTGGTCCAATAAGGTGGATGTAAATAATAGCCATAGTTGTGATAGCCATAGGTTACATCCAAATCATAAGGGGTCAAAGTCCATACCTTACCATCATAAGTAGACCATTGATAATCACTATTGAAATTATCATAATTGGCAGTAACAAGACCAAAAAGCCAAAAATCTACCAAACTGGGAACATCATAGTAATTGATGAGAGTATCTCTGATTACATCTTTGCCTACATTGCCACGGTACATTTGTTTCAGCATCGCATCCACTTTTGAGAAACGTACAATGGAAGCCTTAACCTTAGCACTATTCTCTTTTGCTTTTTTTACTTTTTTGGAATCAGATTCCAATAGATAAAAATCAGAGGTTTCATCTATCAATTCTCCGGGATTATCACCATCATATTCTTCCCCATCCATGGTATAAAGCTTTTTGGGATTTCGTATTTCAAATTCCCAAGTCAAATTATTGGACAAATTGGTGGTCACTGCATTATCAAGATAAATATGGTCAGCCTCATCTTTGTCCATATTCATATTTTTCCTGTTCTTTTTTAATTCCCAAGCATATATACCAAAATAATCTCCATTAAGATATACAACGCATGGGAAGCCATCAATATGTCCCAACGACTTCTCAGGATATTTCCCCGTCACACTGGCTCCTTCCCAAGGGCGGGGTCTTGACTGAGCCATTTGTTCATACAACTTATAGTTTAAAGTCCCCAATCCTCTGAAAAAGTCACTGTAATAAGCCTTGAAATGAAAACCATCCAATGGAATCCAATTCCCAATGCTAACTTCCGTATTGTTATCACCATCTACCCAATCATCCTCACAGAAAGTCACTCCGAATGAACGTTTGTCAAATCTTCTCGTACTATTTCCGACAACATTCAGCAATATCTTCTTTTTGAAATAATTGCCATTCCCATCATAGACCTCAAAATAGCCTTGATATGGTCCCTGCCATTTTTTCTTCGGAATCCCAGGTATCCCAGAAAGATTTATATAGGCACAAGTGGGAGTGGGTATGGTGATATCTGTACTGTCGCTCCAGTC
>CACXDY010000360.1 GCA_902766505.1 uncultured Prevotellaceae bacterium | reverse complement strand
TGCCCATTTCTATCAAAATAGTTTCTCCACCCCATCCGTAAACAGGATGATAGCTTAATGTATTACCGCTTTGGTCGATAATCGAAATGCCATTGGAACCCAATGCTGCTTCAAGCTGCTCAAGGGTGACTTCCGTATTCGGCGTCCACCAATTCCAACCAGCTCCGAACTCTGAGATCTGCGTAACCGTTGTGGGCTCCTCTTGTGAGAAGTTGGCCACCAAGTCACGGTCACCAGTGACAGCGAAGCTGTAAGTTGCCTCTGATGACACTTCGATGTCGTTCTCTGTCCAATTCACGAAATAATATCCCGAGTTGGGCGTGGCAGTCAAGGTGCAGGTCTCGCCATGGCCAAATGTGCCAGCACCAGTAATGCTACCTCCTTCTTCGGGAATGGCCGTGACGGTAATGTTATGATCGGGGTAGACACAGGAAACCGCGGCGACCCAACCTGATCTGTTTACACCATAATCCGAAGTGAAATTAAATGTCAACGCTCCGGCAGTATTGGTGGCGGTCACTGTTCCCGGGCTTGTCGTACCTGAGTATTGGCCTATTAATGTGGCTGAAGTGGATGTGCCGTCATAGATATAAAGGTAATCATAGTTTGATTCAACATTGAACTGGGAAAAACTAACACTGACCATAGCACCATCACTTGAAGGGTTGATAGTCATAGTGTAGTCAAGATTGTTGGCGTAATTTCCATTTTCCCCTCCCGAGTCATAGAACAAGGCATTGCAAGTCTCGACACTGCCATTCTGCATGATGACGATGTCTGGATCCTCTGGTATGGGTGCACCATATTCCAGATAAACAGGTTCCAAATCTACTCTTTGACCGTCTGTCACCACCAATTCAACCGATTGTGGGTAATAGCCGCTCTTGCTAAACTCAAAAGTGTAAGTGCCGCCTTTGATGGGACGGTGGAAGTCACCAACCTCATGGGTGCTCACCGAAGAGCCCAAGGCATCGTGGTTGAGCACAGTGACGCTGACACCTTCGATAGGCTCACCTGTCATAGCATCATATACGAAGCCATGCACACCATTGAGGCATTGCTCTATATATGTCAGCATGGCGTTGTGGCTGTAATTCCAGAAGTTCGGTAATTGCGAGGCAGTAGGGGTCTTGGCCTTAGAGCACTCCACGGTGACTTCACGACATTGGCCGTAATAATTCATGTAGTCTTGGCGGCTACCCGTGATGGTGTACCATGCATAGCCGTTGGTGATGCCTGAAGGGGTGTCGCCACTATAACTAGCAGTAGTCATATAGCTCGAGCTGACAGCTTGGCACAATTGGGCATACTCGCGGGAAACATATTGCCACCAGGCATCGTCAGGATGCAAGGGTTGATAAGTATCCCAAGGATAGTTCACAATCTCGGCGCCACCGTGATAGTTGGCACCCATGGTGAACAAATATTGCTGTGCCAAATTCATCATCCATTGGGTTTCGTCTTGATAATAAGATGCACCATCAGGATGTGCACCATCATCGAAATCAGGGAAGTGACGGTTTAGGTCTATGTTGTTGCCGTTGTAGCGGCGCGCACCGCTTACCGTGCTGTTACCGCCATAGTATGTTCCGTCAGGGTTAGTGTCGGGGACGATAAAGAGATCCACGTTATTCAAAATGTTTTGAATACGGCTGTCGGTGCTAGTACAGAACTCGTCAATGAGGCGGAGCATGAGGATCATGCCAGTCACCTCGTCACCGTGCATCGTGGAGGTGTAGAGGAATTTCGGTTTTCCGTTGGGTTGGCCGTTGTTGAGGCGGACACCCAAGATACGACGGTGGTTGCTGGTCGACAACGTGCCAAGGTCTACGAGGGTGCAATTGGCTCCATTGGTTACAGATGTCGGAAAGCCTTCCATCATGGAGACGTATTGCTCGTAAGTCAAGTAGCTGTTCCAGTCGTAAGTGGCGCGGTCACCGCCTTCCCACATCACAGCTTCTTCGAGCAGCGAAGGTGGAGTTTGCAAGTAGGGCTGGTATCCGGCTTGCAACAACTTGTCGTATTCTTGTTGATTGGCATAGGCGACTACAGTACGACCGTCGGTGCCGTCCACCGAACAAATGTTGCTGATGGCTTGGATTTCGTTGGGATTGTTGACGCTGAGGGTGAAATAGTATTCGCCACGATTTCGCATGAGTTGACCCAATTCCCTTTGGCTTTGGGCAAGGGTTGTACCGCAAATGATAGCAGCACAAACAAGAATCACATAACGTAAAAGTTTCATTTCAATTCTAATAATATGTTTCAATTCTGGGTTTCAATTGACACAAGTCTCGGGACTGCGGGGCACGAGAACATGTCTGTCCCGTGCCCCGGAGTTCCGAAATCACTTGTCTAAAAGTCCTTCATTATTGCGCTGAAGGATAGGTGAAGGTTTGGGATGTTGATTTTTTTGACGTGTAGATAAAGCCTTCGCCAGGGGTCAAAGTGCTAACTCTACCTCTCCAGCCCTTGCCTTGATAATAAACGGCGGTGCCGTTTCGGGTCTTGATATTGTCCATGTTCGTCGGAGTGAAGTTCACGAATGCCTCGTCAAGACTCATCTCTTCAGTGCCGATGAAGCCCATCCAGTTGGTGCCGGGATAAACCGTCACAGGATAATCAGCTGGGTCAACAACATAACCGCTTACGGTGATGGTGCAGGCGGCATTTGTCTGAACCATATACATCTTACCCACTTCGATAGCAGTGAGGTCTCCACCCCATCCAATATTGGAATAGGAGGCTGTTAAACCGTCTTGTGAGATAATGCTCACGCCGTTGCTGCCTATAGCGGCTTCAAAGTCGGCCAAAGTGATGTCGATGTTCGGAGCCCACCAGTTCCAGCCCTCATCCAAAGTGAAACTCATCGTCTCTTGAGGCTCACCGCTTTCGATGCCCATGAGGATATGGTTCTTCACCGCAAGCGTTGCATAGTTGGAGCTTTGCGAGGTCGTGGGTGATGCAGGGTTGTAGTTGGTGCCGTCGGAATAGATATAAATGCTTTGATTTCCATTGGCATTGTAAACTGAGCAAGCCAAATGAGGCGTGCTGGTATAGGAGCCGGTGTTGTCATCGAC
>CACXDY010000359.1 GCA_902766505.1 uncultured Prevotellaceae bacterium | reverse complement strand
ATGATGGACGGCCAATGGATTGAGTCGGAGTTTGAGAAGAAGCTACATATCGTTCAGATACAAAACAAATATCCGCAGATTGGTGAGGTGGTCCGCAAGATGGGACGCTTGCCAGATGAGGACGGGAAAGCCAGTCTGACTGTTCAGACCGGTTTCGAGCACAAACTCGACCATTCCTCGGGAAGCGACATCGAGGGTGTGACCATCGGGCGTGACTTGAACGCACTGATGCCTGCCGAACTCGCACAATACACGGACACCGAGTTGGAAAGCCTCTTTTTAAGGAAATGGGTTACCAGTCGTCTGCAGGTATTCCGTTACAAGTCGGAAATCACCAAGCCTTCACGGCGATTGCGTTCTGAAAAGGCCACACGCCACGGTCCGATGATTGTCTGCATCGATTCCTCAGCGAGCATGTATGGTGTACCACAAAAGATAGAGGCTTCACTGCTGTCGAAATTGGAACAGACGGCCGAGCAACTGAAGCGCGACTGTTTCCTCATCGACTTCTCCGTGGGCATCCGACCCATCGAACTGCGCTCACGAAGGAAACGGAAAGCCCTGGAGCGGATGGGCATTAAACCCGAGGACAACGAGAACTTCAAAAAAGGCTTTTTCCCGTTCCTCAATGGTGGCACTGATGCGCAGAAAATGCTCAACATGGCTTTCGCCCTTTTAGACAACGGCGATGACCGATATATGAACGCCGACGTGCTGTGGATTACGGACTTCCTCATACCAAGAACGACCGAAGAGTTGATGCGTCGTTTCAAGGAATACCAGAAGACCGGAACCCGATTCTATGGGTTTAAGATTGGGGAAGGGCAATCAAACTGGGACCAATTTTTCGACAAGATTTATGAAATCCGTTACCGACCGCCACGAATGTATTAGCCAGGGCGGAATCAAAAACTGTCCCTATGATTCCTATGATTCCTCCATCATATCTTCCGGCCACCAGAATCGTTTCAGTTCGTTAACTATCATATCCCAGTCGTGCAGCGTAAAAGTGCCCTCCCCTATCATCATGATGGTCATCGTAATATCGTTGTAAGAACGATAGACATTCGTGTCCCTAAAACCGTTGCGGAGATAGAAAGCATGGCGGCGTCGGCGTTGTTCACTATTCTCACTGACTTGCATCGGACTTTCCATGTCAAGGACACAAGCCTGCCCCTTATATCGTTCCAACAGTTGTGTTAGGATTTTTTGACCATATCCCTTTCCCCTTAAGTCCTCTTTTACGGCGAAATACCAAAACCAGTGGAAAGACTTCCGAGGATAGAGAATGGTAAAACCGATGAATTGACCTTCGGCGGAATCCTCTCGCGGCTCAATTTCTCCTTCCACCTCGTAGTAAGCCGTGAAGTCGAGTGGCATTTCATCGATGAGCCGCATCAAGTCGTCCCAAGGAATCTGTTCATCTTCAGGGAATGCTGTCTCGTAGAGATGCCTTATCTGGTTATCGGCATTTAGGGACGTTATCTGCTTGGTTTTCATTTTTTCTTTTTGTATTTAGCTTTCACTATCTCGTAAGAATTCTTAGTGAGTTCACGAAGGAGGTCATCGGAAAGCATATTAGGAACCATACCAATCCAGTGCTTTGGTGACATATTGAAAGGCTCGACGATACCATCGTGAGAGGCACGTAGTTCATCAATCCGCTCAGGCTGACATTTCACAGTGATTACGGTGAAGTTGTCACAATTGAAGAACGAAAACATGTGGTCATTCACATAGAACACCAACACAGCACCGGCGCCATGAAAAGCCGTGAAAGGCAGTTTTTCCTCTACATCCTCCCCCAGCGACAAGCAATAATCACGGTAATCCTCTATGTTCATCTTTTTTCTGAATAGTTCATCCCTGCACGAAGAGTCCTCTACATCAGGTTTGTTCGTCATTTGACATTAAATGTCATGACAAAAGGATTGGCAAGAGTGAACGGTTTCCAACTCTCGTTTCCCGGTTTGTTGGGATTGCCATATTTCACAAAATTCGTCCAGCAGTCCATCACTTCGTCGGCAAGAATGTAGTCAGCCTGAGTCATAGGCCGCCAGCTGCGGTCAAGCGTGTGGAACATATACCAAAGTTCTGCAGAATGGAAAGCGCCGTCATGGGTACCAGGCAGTTTTCGTGCGAAGAGATATTGATATGCCGGCCGATGGTCGAGTGAGTCGCGCAAGAAGCAAAACTCATCAATCTGTTTCCCCATAGGCCGGATATCGTCGAGTGTGCAACCAATCATATAGTTGGCATCAGCCAGATGTTGGTTAATGGCAGCATCGTCAAAGCTTTCAGTGAGCAATATACAATCGATATGTGGCCGGAAGAGTCCCATGCCTTCCTCCTTGAAAATTTTGAGGAGTTCTTGAGCCGGTGCGGCGCGCATCTCTTTCAGCTTTTTGTATCCATGTTTTTTCATGAATTTCTTCCCCGTCTTCTCCGCCTGTTTCTGTCCATTGTCAGAACTGCCGAACGAGCCTATTCCACCACCGCTTTGCAACACGGCATTTCTAATCAAACCTTTCGACATTGGCGATGAAACAAGATTCTTGATACTGGCCGCTCCCGCACTCTGTCCGAGAACAGTGATATTATCGGGGTCGCCACCAAACTGCGTAATATTCTCATGAACCCATTTCAGGGCAGCCACTTGGTCGTAGGTGCCATAGTTGCCCGACGTGCCATCGGTTGTCTCTGCCGAAAGTTCCGGATGGGCGAGGAAGCCGAAGATGCCCAGGCGGTAGTTGATAGTGACGAGAATCACTCCTCTTTTTGCCCATGCGTCACCATCCATGGTAATCTCGTGTCCGTAGCCATTAAAATAGGCACCGCCATGTACCCAGAAAGCCACAGGCAACTTCTTGTCTTGATACCCAACGGCATCAGCAGGTGTCCAGATGTTCAGATAGAGACAATCCTCGCTCTGAACGGTCTGCTCTTTCCAATAAAATTCATTGCCATAAAAAGTACCGACGGCATTGCCTGGTTGCCAGCAGATATTGCTGAAGGTGTCGGCCATTCTAACACCATTCCATTTCACCACGGGTTGGGGACGTTTCCAACGGAGATTACCCACAGGAGGAGCCGCATAAGGAATCCCCCGGAAAACAGTCACATCTCCCGCAGCAGAGGGAACGCCTTGTATCAATCCCCCATCAACCTTCACCACGAAATTCTGTCCCCAAGCGAGGGTTGCCATCAGACATGCGGCCAACAATGCTAATTGCTTTTTCGTCATCCTATCATTTGTTTTGTAAAATTGTCATTCGACAGTCATATCCACACCTGTATTTATGTAGCTATATCCAATCGTTTCATCCAATATTTAACATCCGAAATTAGAGTTCCACGTCACTTTCCTATAAATTCGCTGGGAGTAAGCCCAGTCTTCCTCTTAAAAAGCCGAGTAAAATGATGGGGAAAATCGAAACCAAGAAGTTCTGAGGTCTCGCTGATATTGTGCCCATTCATCAGCAGACTTTTGGCCTGGTTGATGACATAGTTGTGGATATAGCTGATGGCCGTTCCACCAGTAGCCTTATGGACGAGGTCGCCGAAGTAACGTGGTGAATAGGCCAGTTCGGAAGCACAAAAGGCTACAGTTGGCAAGCCTTGTGACAGTTGCCTTCCCTCCCGGAAGTACTGTTGCAGCAGATGGAGAAAGCGTTTCAGCAAGTCGCTATTACCCTTTTCTTCCTCCGAAATCTGTCGTTGATAGATACGGTTGCAGTATTCGAGAATCAGGCGCAAGTATCCCAGCAGGATATTTCTGAGCGAAGGCGAATCTTCATGTTCTTTCAGTTCCTGCCTCATCTGGGTTACCAACTGCGTGATGCAGAGCCATTCATCAGGTTCCATACGCAGCGAGTCGGCGAAGAAATAGGAGAAAAACTGGTAGCTCTCTATATGTTGTTCAAGATCAGAGCCATGCAGCAGTTCCGGCGACCACAATATTACCCATCCGCTCAGTGATATGCGTTCACCATTGTCCTCCAATCCACCAATCTGTCCTGGCTCCACGGCGATGATTGAGGCATCGCTTACCTGCAAGGTCTTCATACCGTAAGATAGGATTTTTGGGAACTGGCGCTGGATAAAAAGTCCATAAACGCCATAATTATTCAGACTGTGGCGGAATGGAGACAGTTCGTCATAGTGGATGATGCTCACCAGCGGATGAAGGATAGGAGCGTCAACAAACCGTGCATAGTCGTTGGGAGAGTCAACTTTCAGAATTTTCTTCATATCATTTGCAATGAGGATGAACACATACTGCAAAGATATAAAAAATAGGCTAAAAATGGTAGCAATTTTGTAGCAAATCATAAATTTTCTGCGAAAATGGTAACAAATGGGCTAATTTGTGTAATACATAATACCACTATTATACCTAACTTTGCGGTTGAAATAAATATGCACAAACCAATAACGAAATACTTTATGTTAGGCAACTTTACATTCCACAATCCCACGAAGCTGCACTTCGGTGAGGATGCATTGAACAAATTGAGTGAAGAACTGAAAAACTACGGGTCTAAAGTGATGCTCTGCTATGGTGGCGGCAGCATCAAACGCAATGGTATCTACGACCAGGTGTTGGCCGAACTGAAGAAGGCCGGCTGTGAGGTAGTGGAAATGCCGGGAGTGATGCCTAACCCCACCATCGAAAAGGTGCTGGAGGGTGCCCATCTTGCCCGTCGCGAGGAGGTAGACTTCATTCTCGGTGTGGGTGGTGGTTCGACCATTGACTACTGCAAGGCCGTAGCCGGAAGCGCTTGGTATGACGGTGACCCATGGGAGTATTATTTCAAGAACTGGCAACCCATGACCTGCCGTTGGATTCCTGTAGGCTGCGTACTCACTATGGCCGGGACAGGTTCTGAGATGGACAGTTGCTCTGTCATCTCCAGCCACTCTGAAAACCGCAAGATGTTCTATAACTTCCGTAATCCCGACTTCGCCATTCTCAATCCACGTTTCACGTTCACAGTGCCCAAATATCAGATGGTGGCCGGCATCTATGACATCATGAGTCACATTCTGGAGCAATATCTTTCGGGCACCGATGACAACACCAGTGACTACATTGCCGAGGGACTGATGCGTTCTCTCATTGTCAGTTCGCGCAAAGCATTGGTCAACGCAGAGGACTACGAGGCCCGTTCGAATATCATGTGGACAGCCACCTGGGCATTGAACACCCTCATCGACCGCGGCAAGGCTACTGACTGGATGGTACATATGCTGGGACAGGCCGTTGCCGCCTTTACAGATGCCACCCATGGTCATACGCTTGCTGCAGTCAGCGGGGCTTACTACCGCCTGCTCATCAGCAAGTCGCCCGATGCCGTTCAGAAATTCAAACGTCTGGCCATGTGCGTATGGAACGTTTGTCCAGAAGGAAAAACCGACGAGCAGGTTGCCATTGAGGGTCTGGAGACGATGGAACAGTGGATGCGCGAGTTGGGCCTGGCCATGAACATCACCGACTGCGGTGCCAAGCCCGAGTTGATTGAGGGTATGGCCGATGCCTGTCCCATCTGTCAGGGCGGCTACTATATTCTGAATCGTGATGAGGTAATACAAGTGCTAAAGGATAGTCTTTGATTAAGAAAAATCAGTTTTCAATATGGAATACGTAAGACTCGGAAACTCGGACCTGCGCGTATCGCGCATCTGCCTCGGCTGTATGGGCTTTGGCGACCCCACCATCGGGCAGCACTCTTGGACAATCGGTGAAGAGCCGACTCGCGATATTATCCGTCGTTCGCTCGACCTCGGTGTGAATTTCTTCGACACGGCCATCGCCTATCAGCTGGGCACATCTGAACAGTATGTGGGACGGGCCTTGCGCGATATGGCAAAGCGTGAAGACGTGGTTGTCGCCACGAAGTTTCTGCCCCGCACTGACGAGGAAATCCAGAAGGGCATCAGCGGCCGCCAACATGTGTTGAATTCCATCGACAGCAGTCTGCAACATTTGGGTATGGACTATGTGGACCTCTACATCTACCATATCTGGGACTACAAGACACCCGCAGAGGACATCCTTGAAGGCATGAACGAGGCCGTGCGAACAGGAAAGGCCCGCTATATCGGTATTGCCAATGTCTATGCCTATCAGCTGGCAAAGATGAATGCACTGGCCGAGAAACGCGGCTGGGCAAAGTTTATCAGTGTGCAGAACCACTACAACCTGATTATGCGTGAGGAAGAGCGTGAGATGCAACCCCTCTGCCGCGAGGACAACATCGCCCAAACTCCCTATAGTGCACTTGCCTCGGGCAAATTGGCCAAGCGACCTGGCGAAACCTCGCTGCGACAGGAGAAGGATGCATTCATGCACTTCAAATATGACGGCACAGCCGAGCAGGACAACCGCATTGTGGAACGTGTAGTCGAACTGGCCGACCGCTATGGCGTGGAGATGACGCAAATCTCTCTGGCCTGGTTGCTGACTAAGGTTGAGTCGCCCATTGTGGGAGCCACAAAACTGCACCATATAGAGGGAGCAGCAAAGGCGCTTGACGTCCATTTGACAACTGATGATATCCGCTATCTGGAAGAGCCATATGTGCCACACAACCTATCAGGTGTGATGGCAGTCAACAAGCCCACGATGAATGAGGACCCCGTCTGGGTGACTGCAAGCAAAAACAAGTAGCACTTTGCTACCATACAAGAGTATTTATATCGTGAACGGAGAGAAGCGAGTACTTGAACAATCATAAAAAAACAAAACTGCAATAATATGAAAAAGATGATGATGATATTGACAGCACTCCTGGCAATCAGCCTGAGTGCCTGTTCGCAAGCAAACAAACAAAAAGAAGACAAGCAAATGAAAACATTAGTAGCCTATTTCTCTGCATCGGGTGTGACCAAAGGAGTAGCCCAGCAATTGGCAGAAGTGACTGGTGGTACATTGCACGAAATCAAGCCAGAACAACCCTACACAGATGCCGACCTCGACTGGCGCAACAAACAGAGCCGCAGCAGTGTAGAGATGCAAGACAAACAATCCCGCCCTGCTATTACCAACAAACTCTCAGATATGAAGGAGTATGAAGTCGTCTACGTGGGTTTTCCCATCTGGTGGTATACATGTCCTACGATTATCAACACCTTTATGGAGGCCTATGACTTCAATGGCAAGACCGTCATCCCCTTCGCCACTTCAGGCGGCAGCAACATCAAGAAAGCCTGTGAAGACCTGAAAAAGGCCTATCCAAATGTCAATTGGAAAGAAGGCAAATTATTAAACCGAGCATCAAAGCAGGACCTGGAGAAGTGGGTTAAGAGTTTGTAACGAAAACCGACCATCTCCCGATGAACCTATATTATTAAAAAAAAAGAGTTAATATGAAGAAATTAACCATCATGATGGCAGCACTCTTCGTGGTGGCGCTGCAAATAAAAGGACAGAATATGGCACTGACAACAAAACAACAAGCGCTCGTGGCTATAGCCGCCAACGAGGCAAAAGGAGACATCGAAGGATTGAAAGCATCGCTGAACGAAGGATTAAATCAAGGCCTTACCGTAAGCGAAGCAAAAGAAGCCCTTTCACAACTCTATGCTTACACGGGGTTTCCACGTTCGCTGAATGCCTTAGGCACATTGCAGCAAGTCATCAATGAGCGCACAAAGGCTGGACTACGGGTTGAACCAGGTCAGGAGGCCGACCCACTGCCAAAGGATTACGACGCACTGAAACGGGGAACTGAAGTACAGACACAACTTGTGGGCGGGCAGCCCTTCACTTACACATTCGCGCCTCAGACCGACTACTATCTGAAGGCACACCTCTTCGGAGATATTTTTGCAAGGAACAACCTGTCGTTCGCTGACCGCGAGATTGTCACCGTATCCGCCATTTCGGCATTACCTGGCTGCGAACCACAATTGCAAGCCCATGTATCAGGTGCAAGAAACATGGGAGTCAGTGACGACCAACTGCGGGCTATCCCCACTGTATTGGAAAAGAAAGTGGGTCAGGAGGAAGCATGGCGCTTACGCAAGACCTTGGCGCAATTCTTTAATGAGCCTGCAGCCGAAGCAGCGCTCAACTTCCAACTTTCAGCCCTCAACACTCCTTGGCCGAAAGGCGAGCCTAACTCAGCCTATGCCCAGTATTTCACCGGCAACAGCTATCTTGCACCATTGGATGGAGGAATAGCCAACGTCACCTTTGAACCCCGCTGCCGCAACAACTGGCATATCCACCACAAACAGGTGCAAGTCCTCATTTGTGTTGCAGGACGCGGATGGTATCAAGAATGGGGTAAGGAAGCCGTCGAGATGACCCCGGGCACTATTATCGCCATACCGGCCGAGGTCAAGCACTGGCATGGAGCCGCCAAGGATTCTTGGTTCCAGCATCTGACCTATCACAAGGATGTGAAGGAAGGCGCTTCCAATGAATGGCTGGAGCCCGTTACAGATGAGATTTATGACAAGTTGAGTTCCTCAAGTCATTAATCAACCCGTCTCTTCTTCGTAGGTTAAAAAAACAACGAAAGCCCTCTTAATATCGTACTTTCCTCTAAAGAAAAGTAAACTTCTTTATCAGACTTGCTTATAATTCCCCAATTTTATCTAAATTTGCGGAACGAATCAACTATCAAGCATTATGAAAAGAAGTATCATCACCATCCTTATAGCCTTCGCTGCAATGGTGGCTGTTCATGCACAAGAAAAGGTCATCAAACCTCAAAGCATCATCCCGATGCCGACAATCACAGTGGAGAAATGGGAGAAACTCTCCAACCAATATGGAGATGATTCTGAGGAGTTAAGGAAATATGGCGACCTAACCATCTACGACGACTTGTACAGCGGCAAGTGCAGCTGGTACTGCGGTGGAGAGGTGAAGAGTGTCACAGCATCAAGCTGCCTGCCTCCCAACAACAAGTTTGACTACAAGGGCGAGAATGCCCACGATTTCAACCACGAGAGCGTGTGGGCCACAAAAGGCAAGGGCATCGGCCAGAGCCTGACCTACACGTTCGAGGGGAAATGCCCCCGCATCACAACGGTGGAAATCCTCAACGGCCATGTCAAGTCGGAGGAGGCATGGAAAGCCAACTCCCGCGTGAAGAAACTGCGCGTATGGTACAACAACAAACCTTATGCCATCCTCGCCTTGGAGGACAGCCGCACCCTCCAGAGCTTCGATGTCGGCATTCTCGGCTACAATGACGGAGCAAAGCCCGACTGGACATTGAAATTCGAGATTCTTGAAGTCTATCCAGGCACAAAATATGGCGACACTGTCATTGCAGAACTATATTTTGATGGAATTGACGTGCATTGACCTTTGAGAATTCCGTGTATCCCAAGTTCTCAACTTGATGCCATTTGCTTAGAGAATTGCGATGCGAACAACAACTCAAGACAAATAGCAAATGATGTTATACAAGGCCAAAATAGAGGATTATGATGTCATTCAGGCTTTCTATGACGATGTGACAGCCCGTACCCCCGACATTTCGCTATATGCCCGATGGAGCAAAGGGAAGCACCCTACGGCAGAAGGTATTAGGACTTATATCAATGAAGGCAGTATGTTTCTGTATAAGGAGGAAGGCGCCATCATCGGTGCCATGGCTGTCACGATGTACCAGGGAGAGGACTACCATGCGATTGAATGGTCTCAGCAAGTGGCCGACAACGAGGTTGCCGTCATCCATATCCTCGCCGTCCATCCCGACCGGCAAGGCTCAGGCATCGGCTCAGAGATGGTGCGGGAGTCCATACGCCTTGCCCGAGAGAACGGTATGAAGGGCATCCGCCTTGATGCCCTTGCATCGAACACACCAGCCCACGATATGTATAAACGTTTGGGCTTCGAATACAGGGGAAAGCAGCACCTCTATGCAGAAAACACAGGATGGACCGACTTCTATTTCTTTGAGTTCAGAGACGACCATCAATCAATTGACAATTATTGACAACGACAATGAAAGAAGCAAATTCCCCTACCCGATTCGTCTTCAACACCATTGGACTATTCACCCGAGATAACAAGGCTACCGTTGAATTCTACACGAAGGTATTCGGTTTCACCACCGAATGGGACGGCATCCAACCCAATGTAGAGATGACATTAGGCAATATGCGTATTATCCTCTTCCCCCGTGAGGCTTTCGAGCAGATGGTCTCGCAGAAGTTCCATTATCCCGAAGGCTTTAACGGTACCGTGGAGCTGGCCTTCGACGTGCCGACCTTCGCAGATGTAGACAAGGAGTTTCAGAATGCCATCGACCATGGGGCTATGTCCGTCCTTTCTCCCACCACGGAACCCTGGGGGCAGCGCACCTGCTATGTGGCAGACCCTGACGGCAACCTGATAGAGATTGGTTCTTTTACGGAATAGGAAAAGGATTCTTGCACACTGTTGTAGTGATGAAGACGGATGCACTCAACATAGGTACAACACCCGCCCTTATTATTGGAGAGAAGTGCGACAATGTTTTCTTGTTTGTCCACGGCTTGCATGGAAGGAAGGAAGAGGCTTTGGATTTTGCGGAAGTCGCTGTACCGAAAGGTTATCAAGTGATGGGCATTGACTTGCCCGTAGAGCACAAGCCCTGGGAGGTGATGCCTCTGCTGAACGAGGTCCGTGACTATCTCTACCAGAACTGGGAATCCGTATCGATACGTGCCAACAGTATCGGCTCATGGTTCTCTTTGCTGGCCTTCCAAGAAAAGGAAATAGAGCGTGCCCTTCTTGTCTCCCCTCTTCTCGACATGCAAAAATTCATCGAAGAGCAGCCGTCGCGTGAGGAAGACTATTATAAGTGGGTTGTCAAGAACCCTGTTAAACGTTGGGATGCGCCTACATACATCCTCCGTTCTGACGTTGACCTGGTTGTCAGCGATGCTGTCGGACGTGATTTCATCAGTCAGCACAAATGTGAAACAACCATCATGCCAGGAGGTGAGCATTGGTTCCATACACCCAAGCAGCTTGCTTTCATGAGGGCATGGGAAACAAGAGTTCTCAATGGATATGAATATGTGACTATGCGGGATAAGCCAGGCCTGCTGGACATGGCCGCAAGCTGGTTTCATGGCAAATGGAGCGTCCCTAAGGAGGCATATCTGGAATGTATGGAGGCATATCTGAATGGAGACACAGAATACGGCTGGTATCTATGTCTTGACGGCTCTCGAATTATCGGCGGCATGGGGGTCATAGAGAATGATTTTCACGACAGAAAGGACTTGTCACCCAACGTGTGTGCTGTCTATACCGAAGAAGGATATCGCTGTCAGGGTATCGCTGGAAAGCTGTTGAACATGGTCGTTGAGGATATGAGGTCAAAGGGAATCAGCCCGCTATATCTGGTGACGAATCATACCGGTTTTTACGAGCGTTACGGATGGGAATTCCTATGCATGGTTCAGGGTGATGGTGAGCCAGAAAAGTCAAGGATGTATATTCATCAATAAGTAGAACACGGAACACCATTCTATGATAACAAACGTCCTTTACATCCTGTTCATCCTGGCCTTCATCGTTCACGATGGAGAGGAGTTGGCTGTGCAGCACAAATGGGTAACAGCACATGGTGAAACCTTAAGCGCGAAGATTCCCAAACTGCGGCACCTGTTCAACTATATTCGAAAACTGAACACCAAAGCCTTTGCGACAGCTGTATTTGAAGAACTGGTCCTTTTGATAGCGATAACAGTATGTGCGCTTAACGGGTGGCCATATTCAGTAGAACTATGGTCTGCCGTATTCATGGCATTCTCAGTTCATCTCATTGTACATGTCATACAGGCAATTGTCGTAAGAGGGTATGTGCCAGGACTCGTGTCATCCATCCTGCTATTGCCTTTTTCTTACCTTGGAATGCAAAGCATTTGCGATACATTCAATGTCTCTCAACTGCTTTTGTATGGTATGGTCGGTGTGGTGTTGATGTTAGCAAACTTAGTCTTTGCCCATTGGTTAGGAATGAAGATAGCGAAATGTTGATTTCATCACATTTCAATGATTGACAATAAAATTATGATGTCGAGAAACTCTTTGAAGACATAAAAACAACCCATACTAAAAGCATATAATCGATGAGAAAAAAGAGTAGAGAAATGGATGCGGCATTCGCATTGGAGGTCTTGGACAAGGCTCCTTATGTAACTGTCAGTTTCACGAGACCGAACGGCAAGCCATACGGCGTGCCCCTGTCATTGGCACGTACAGATGAGAAGACCTTCTACTTTCACGGTGCTATAGAGGGTGAAAAGATGGATTGCATAGCCAACAATCCTATCGTCGCATTGTCTGCCGTGACCAAATGCGCACCGACCGTAGGTCCGAAAGATGGCAGCTTCACGCTTCAGTATCGCTCGGCCATGGCTATGGGCATAGCAGAAATAGTAACGGAGAGGACAGAGAAAATCGAAGGACTGAGAGCCATCTGCAAGCGTTTCCTCCCTCACCACATGGATGCTTTTGATGGTGCCATTAAGCGGAGTCTGGAACGGACAGCCGTGGTGAGGATAACCTTGACGGAACCGCCAACCGGCAAGCGCAAGCAATATGACAATCACGGTGATGAAATGACGATGTCACAAACCGAATAAACACCAATAATAATATGCCCAAGCCAACAAACAAAAATGAGTTGACAGCCTCCATGCAGGATGGTTATGCAAAACTGAATGAGCAAATCAACAAATTGAGTGCTGAGGCTGCCGTTGCTCCATTCAACTTCCCTGCTGACCCAAAGAAATGCGGTGTGCGATGGATGTACGACCGCTGTCTGCGCGACCTTCTGGCCCATCTTTATGAATGGCAGGTGCTGATGCGCGTGTTCGTCCAGAACATCCGTGAGGGAAATCCGAGAGATTTCCTCCCCGACGAATACCGCAAGAACTATCATGAGATGGACAAAATGATTGTGGAGAAGCACCAGAGTACGAGTCTTGAAGAAGCCAAATCGCTGCTTGCGCAGACACATCAGGAGATGCTCCACCTTGTCGACACTTTTTCAGAAGAGGAACTATTTTCCAAAGGTGTGTACAAATGCACCTATACGACCACCATGGCAGCCTACTTCGACAGCGTAACGACAAGTCCCTATTCACAAGCTGCCAAACTGCTGAAGGCGCATCAGAAGAACTCACAAAAATGAACACTCATTAAGAAAACCTGTCAAGAACAATAAAATGACATGGACAAAAGGATGAAAAAGATATTGTTCCTTCATGGTTTTTATGCCAGTGGACAATGCATTCCTGCGATGACCTTGCGGGAGGCATTTGAGGGAAAAGCTCTGGTGCTGACACCAGACTTGCCGACACATCCGAAGATGGCATTGGAGCAAATAAAACGTCTTTATGACAAGGAGAAGCCCGACCTGCTTGTAGGCAACAGCTGCGGTTCTTTCTATGCCCAAATGGTAGCCCCCGGTGTTGGCGCACCAGCCTTGCTGGGCAATCCGCATTTCAAAATGACCGAGTTTCTAAAGACGCGCATCGGCGAACATGAGTACAAGTCACCACGCAAGGACGGCAAACAGCGGTTCGTCATCGATGAAGCCTTGATAGAGGAGTTTGCAGAACAGGAAGCCATTCAGTTTGAGTCATGCCGTCCCGATAGCAAGGACCGCATCTGGGGATTGTTCGGTGAAAAGGATACATTGGCACATTTCGAGCCACTGTTTCTGGAACACTACAGCCATTCGTTTCACTTCCCCGGCGGTCACACCCCGACAGCAGATGAAGTACGCACATGGTATGTGCCACTGATAGAGAAACTGATGATGAAATGAAGTTCCCGTCTATGGCCAAAAGACATCGACATGATGTTCTCGCCCGGAGAAGTAGGAGACCCTGTGAATTATTTGCCCGAACAGGTCATATCCGACATCTCATGGACAGACTGTCATCCTATAAAGCAGGTTTATCTGATGGATGACTATAATGACCCAGGACAGAGGATGTGGAACCCCCTGACCGTCATCCATGCCATTGAGGGTGACGCTGCTTTTCTCCTCAGCGAACGAGGAACGGTAAGCATTGATTCTCATTCGGTTACCACCTTCATCCCTTCACCTTCCGGCAACTGCCGCTACCAGCTGCCTGGCGACAGTGCCTGGGTAGCAGCAAAACTTGACTATATCCGCAATATGAACAAAATACATTGAACAACCACACTAATACCGTTCTACGAAGTCGCGGACCAGCCTGAAGACAGGTTCGTAACTATCAAAGCGAACAGTCTTGTAGGTATCGAATATCGTATGGTAGAATTGGAAGGCATCCCCCTTCTCATTTTCCAGGAAGATGCAAGGTACGTGGTGTGTGGCAAACGGATAATGGTCGCTGTTGGCAGCCAAATCTCCACGATGCAACGCTTTGAAATAGTGCCCGCGGTCATTAATCTGTTCGAAAAGAGCAAAACCACGCATACCCTCGTCGCTCACCTCACAATACTGAACGGGATTGTTATCGCCTATCATATCGATATTGAACAAGTACTTGATTTGCTGAAGGGGCACAACGGGATGCTCGGTATACCATGTGGAACCGCGCAAGTTGGCATCCTCTCCTGAAAAGGCTATGAAGTACATGTCATACGGTGGACGATTTTTGGCATAGTATTCTGCCAGTGTTACGATGGCGGCAGTGCCAGAGGCATTGTCGTTGGCGCCGGCATAAAAGATTTTCTTACCCAGATTGCCCAGATGGTCGTAATGAGCCGTAAAGATGTAGCAGCTGTCGTGCCGGAGTCCGTTCACCTTGGCAATGACGTTGAAACACTCGTAGTCTTTCAAGAATTTGTTGTCCACTTCCACCCTGACATTCTTTACGTTGTTGATAGCCTCGGGAGTGACCCAAACAATGGGCTTATCCACCACATAGTGGCCATAAGCCTTAAAAAACTTGATGGGAGCATCCCAGGTATAAATGAGACCAGCATTGGTACATTCACCAACCTTTTGCAGACGGGAGAAAGCATCTCGATGACGATAAGTGAACCAAAATTCACATGCCACCAAGCAGTTGGCGTATTCAGGTTTGGCCAGGTCGGCAAACATACGCTCAGCATCGAAGTTCAGGGTATCCACATGGTAGACGGGAAAAGAGCCATGCACACCAGGAGAATATTCCCGCATGGAGAAATCGATGCCGGCACGTAGTTTCTTTCCATCGGCCCACATTTCCATCTGGCCACAGAATGTATTGATATCCAACTTGAAAGGCTGGAGTGACACCTCGTCCACTCCAGCTTTCTCAAATTCTTTCTGCAGATACTTCCCAGCTTTGTTGGCGCCATCCTTAGCATAACCTCGGCCTTGGAATTTTGAGGAACTCAATTGCTTGATTACCCGTTTGTAGTGCGCCATGTTCTGTGCCTCTGCAGGCATGGTGGCCATAGCCCAAAGAAGCAAGAAAAGACAAGGAATAGAACTTCTACATTTCAGCATATTTATTAATCCTCACGTAGTCAAGTTGTTGTAGGCTTCGGGTGAATTGGCTATGACAGCCCCAAGTTTTGGACATTGCTCCATTTCCGAACATTGGCCGCAGGTTTCAACGCCCTTTCTCAACGCACAAATTCTGATAGGACAAAGATTTTGGCAATAAACGGTTTTCATTCCGTCGACGCGACAGCCTTCACAATTGATATGCTCAGGAAGAATAGGCGCATTGTTCAACTCAGCCCACAGTTTAGCCGTTTTCTCGCGCAGTGCCTGGTCGTTGTTCTTCGTAGCTATGTAGGCGTCGCACTTGCCGCAATCCAAGCCACAAAAGGCTATCATTTTGTTCATACCCTTTTTTATTTTACTCACCGATAGAGATGATGTACTCACTCATGAACGAGGCACCAGGCATCAGGTGGTTGATCAGTGGTTTTTCCTTGAACTCACCCTCGAAGCCACGTGGGTCGCCCACACCGTACCATGGTTCCAGACAAACGAAAGGAGCATTCTTCTGGTAAGGACTCCAGAAAGCAATGATGGGGCATTTATAGTTGAGTTTTACGGCCACGCTGCCATCAGGATTCAGCAGTTCCACACAACTGGTCTGGCTATTATGCAATTTGACAGAGTCATGAGCAAAGAACTCGTCGTCAAAACAGATCAGGCCATCCTGTGAAGCGACCATGACCTCTTCCATCTCCACCGAACCGTCAATATGGCTCTTCAGACCCTTCAGAGTGCCATTGTTGTCAACACGAAGCACACCTTTCAGAGGTTGTCCAGCCTCGCAGCCAGGAGCGAAGAATGCTGGATGGCCGCCTATCTGGAAATGCATCTCCCGTTTGCCTGTATTCTCCACATGCCATACGACGTGAATTCTATTGCCGTCGAGCCGATAGCTCACAGCGAGGTTGAATGGGAAAGGGAAGACCTTCAAAGTCTCCTCACTTTCGTGTAAAGCGAAGACCACCTTATTTTCCGACTGAGCCACCAGGGTGAACTCCGTATCGCGTGCAAAGCCATGGCGCGGCAAGTGATACTCTTGACCGTCGACGGTGTAAGTATCATTTTCGACGCTGCAGACAATAGGAAAAAGGATGGGAGAATGACGAGGCCAATAGTCTGGATCAGCTTGCCAAAGGTACTCACGTCCCTCGCTGTCAACAATACTTTGGAGCTCAGCCCCCATTTCTGCGACCTTAATAGTCAGTTTTTCATTACTTAATTCAATCATATTACAATTATTATTAGGTGTGATATTTTTCGATTGTTCCGTTTACGTTTGTGCGACAGTCTTTATAATATATTTTGGCTGAAAGCTCTGACGATAACCGTCGGGCGACAAGCCGAAGTGTATGGTGCTGCCGGTTGAATAAAGGAAATGTTCTTCATGAGCACAATGTTACACATTTTTTCATAATAAAACGAATGATTTGTTCAAAAAATGAT
>CACXDY010000358.1 GCA_902766505.1 uncultured Prevotellaceae bacterium | reverse complement strand
TTGGCATCCTTGTTGGTGTTGGAGAACGAGAAATCGGTGTTCACCCTGAGCCTGTCGCTGAAGTTATAGGTAATCTTCATGCCAGTGGAGAGGCGCTGGACACCCGTTCCGACCGTCGTACCCTGTTCATCGTAGTAGCCGAGGTTGAGTTTGTAGACTGCTTTCTCGCCACCACCGGTCATCGAGAAGTTGTTGTCGGTGACGATGGCGTTTTGTTTCACAGCCTCGAGCCACTGAGTATCGACATTGTATTCGTCGTAGTAGCGGTAGTTGGGGTCGTAGTTGATTTCGGGGTTGTTGAAGAGCATGTTCATCTCGTTGGCCGCGCTGGAGATACCTTTGGCATTGGCGGCATTCCAGATGGCATCCTGCATCAGCGACACGTATTGCGCACCATTGAGCAAGGGGATGCTGGAAGGCTCATGCTTGGTGGTGAACTTCGATGAGAACGAGAACTTGGTCTTACCCATCGTACCACGTTTGGTATTGATGAGGAGGACACCGTTGGCGCCCTTGGTACCATAGATGGCGGTAGCGGAGGCATCCTTGAGAACCTCGATGCTCTCGATGTTGGCCGGGGAGATGTTGAGCAGAGCGCCAAAATCCTCCTCATTGGCCGTGGAGAAGTTGAAATCATCATTGATGTCGACATCCTGGGGCACGCCATCGATAACGATGAGCGGCTCGTTGGAAGCGCTCAGCGAACTGGTACCACGGATGCGGATGCTGCTCCGTGCACCCGGGTCGCCGCCGAGGTTGATGTCGAGACCGGCAATCTGGCCTTGGAGAGCCTCTTCCACCGAAGTGACCGGTGAAGTCTCGACGATGGCGCTGAGGTCGACCTTCTGTACGGATGACGTCTGTTCCATGCGGGAGATACCCATGCCGTCGCGTCCGCCGCGGGCGCCGGTGACCACCACTTCCTGGAGCACGGCCTCACTCTCCAAACTAAAGTCAATCTGTGTCTGGCCGTTGTAGTTCACAGTCTTGGATTTCATACCGATATAGGTGGCTCTGACCTTGATGTTCTTAGCATCAGCCGGCACCTGCAACATGTAGTTACCGTCGATGTCGGTCACAGCACCCTTGATATATCTGTTCTGGTTGTTGACGAGCACCACGTTGGCACCGATGATGGGGTCTTCGTCACCATTGTCGAGGTGTTCGGTCACCCTACCCGTCAACACAGTCTCTTGAGCCATCATGCTCATCGAGCACAACAGCATCAGCAGTATAGATAGCAACCTGTTATTCATTTTCATGGCATTTGGATTATTGTAAGATACCATCGATGAAATGCATACATCCGTCGGAGAAGGCAAACGGGAGACAATAGTATTTCTGGCTTACGCCGACCAGTTTGTCATCGGCGAACCCAGCAAAAATTCTTCCGTTGTTCTCGGTGATGACCATTTTCTCCGCACCCATAGTGAGGAACGAGCCTTTGCAGGACGAGCCCGGGTACGGGTAACTGGTGATGGTGTTCATCAACGACGATACGAAGTAGTTGCGCAGGTAGTTTGCGAGGAGCGTCTTGTTGGCCGTCGTCACATTGCCGCTGAGGGTGTAATCATCGGCCACCGTCAGTGCGGAACAGCCGGGAATATTGGCGATATTGTTCTTGATGGCTTCATTGGTGGGAACGAAGACGAGGTAGCGTGTGTCGCCACTGGTAATCGACGGCATCCCACCGTTCTGCACGAGTCCGGCTTTCTGCAGGAGTTGTGCGAAGAGGTAATATTCATAATTCTTGTCGTTGCCCACTGCCAGGCGGTGAGTCAGACCGTCGCCAGAAGCCTCGGCGAAGAGTTGCGGATAGTCATAAGCATAGGCGCGTCCGTTGCTCCAGGGAGTATCCGGTGAACTGGCAGAATGATTGGCAATCTGGCGGAAGGCCACGAAAGGATTGTCCTGGTATTCGGGGCTCAACTGCTGGTTGAACAAGGCGCTGGTGGTGATTTTCCCATCGTGGAGGAACCAATAGTTGAAGGCGGTGTTGGTTTCCACCACCTGGGTGCCCGAGGTGCTCAGTTGCGAAATATTGGATGCCGTATGCATATTGACGATGTCGCGTGCCTGTCCGGCGCTCATATTGGCGAAATTGCCGTCGACATCGCTGTAGACCTCCAGGTTCTTGCCCTGAGAAGTGATATTGAGTCTCATCTGCGGTTCGTTCTGATTGAACTGCATGTTGCTGGGCATGAGAACGACGAAATCGGTATTGGTGGAAGCCAGTGAGAGCACGAGTTCACTCTTGTCGAGCGCATACATGAAACACTGGTAGGTAGTATCGCAGAAAGCGGGAGCCACCACCGACTCAAACACGGCGGGTGCTCTCATATCGTTCATGCCGTAGACCACACCATTCTCGCAGAACAGGCGGTCGTCGACCCCTTCGGTATCGATATTCACCGGAGTGCCCAAGGCCGTCTTGACGAGACCTTTGTTGATTTCCTCGGGGAAGACAGGCTCTGTGTTCTCAGCAAACGACTGCATGATGAAATAGCGGAGGATGAGCGGGTCGAGGTCGTCGATGGAATGGTATCCCCCCTCAGGCGACCAAACCCCACGGAAGAAGCCGTCGATGGCAGCATTGGTCGGGGCGAAGATATTGAAACTCTGGCTCTCGAGCATGGCCACCTGCCGGAAGTTGGTCACCGGCCATTCACAGGCGATGTTGGGCAGGGCGCCGTGGGTAAGGATATAGACCACCTTGCCCAGCGACGTGCTGGTCTCCTGGTCGGCTTCAGCGAACTCGGCATATTGGTCGTAAAGCCGGATGAAATCACTGTAGTTGGCATTGTTTTTCAGGGTTTTGTAGATGGTTTCCATCGGCCTTATCACCTGGTTGACATGATAAAGATAGCCATTGTCGGTGACCACGGCATTCTGGTCGGTGACGCTGGCATTGGCCACATTGAATCCATTGCTTCCCCCTGTCCAGGAAGAGCCCGGGAAGAAATACTCATAATTGTTTTTGGCATCGATGCCCTTGCTGCTGAACATGTAATGGCTGAAGACCGGAAGATAGCGCTCATAGTGATAGACCGTCAGCGTAGTGTCCACGCCGTTGAGTTTTCCACGCATCTGCTCCATGTCGTCGATACTGCGGGTGCGGTGTTTGTAATACAGTCCGGCATCCCTCATTTTCTGTTCCTCGGTGGCACCATCGCCCTCTTCGGGACGGAAATTCTCCATTTTGTTCCAGTCATAGGCATAGTACATCAGATGGAAGCCGGTCGTTTTCTTGAGCAGCACCGGGTCTTTCTGATGCAGTTCCTCCACCGTTGAGCACCCGTTATCCCTGAGGAAAGCCGTGAAGGCCTCGTCGGAAGGCGCCATGACTGTGAGAATACTTTGTCCGTTGACAATCGGCTTGTAGCCAGACAGTTCGACAGCCTTGAGGAACATGGAGTGGTTCCCCTCGCTCTCGAGCACCTGCCATGCATTGCCTTTCAGCCAGCTTGGGGGCGCATAATGGTCGTCGTCGGCGATATCATGACACGCGACGGCCATTGCGCTTGCAAGCAAAATGCAAACGGCATTGAAAAAAGATTTCTTTCTTGTCATTTGGTTATTAAGTTAAGTTTGTTTGTTGCTTTAAGTAGTGATTCCGTTATTAGGCTATAGCGGTATATGTGGATGCAAATTTAATCATTTTTTTCAATAATTTAGAATGATTGAACAAAAAATACAGGATATATATCATTCTACTATCAAAGAAATGAACATTCTTCCCGATTGTTTTGGAGGATTGAAGAAAAACAACTATCTTTGCCTATCCTTTTGATTGGAAACGACCCTACGAAGTTCACTATTTCCCCTATTCATCAAGTATTCTTACACTATTATGTTTAAAACGATCGTCATAGCAGTTGTTATCTTTGTCGTACTCGGCCTTATTGTTCTAAGAATCAACCGCCGACTGAGGGACGAGGCAAAGAAATGCGCCAAAGAGGCGAAAATTTTCCATGAACGGCTGCA
>CACXDY010000357.1 GCA_902766505.1 uncultured Prevotellaceae bacterium | reverse complement strand
TCTTCTTCGGGCACAGCCAGGTGGATTATCTCTATGTTCCCAAGGGAAGCAAGGCCGCCTATATGGCTGCCGACCATTGGAATCATTTCAATGTCATCGAGATGACGGGCGTCGAGGGCGACCTGAATTTCGACGGCAAGGTGACGGTGGCCGATGTCATGATGATGGTAGACATCATTCTCGGCCAGGAGTCTGAGTTCAAGCCACTCTTCCTCTGTGACATCGACGGCAACAACATTGTCACGGTCTCTGATGTCATGAAAATGGTAGATATGGTCCTGATGAAATGACAGCCGGCAGCCAAGGCAGGGAGAGGCATACATGATGATTTGCGATGTGATACCGACAAATCTTACGTAAACGATTTCGGAATCTTTAGGTCTATTTATTTGCAAAAAAGGCTGATTTAATGAAAAATACAGTATTTTTGCAAAAATAAACTACGCCTAAACATCAAAAATCATAGAACATGAGAAAAATTACGCTCTTCCTGTTCATGTCCATCTTGTCGGTCAGCATGGTGATGGCTGATTCAAAACAGACAGTGACAGTGAACGGAAGCGCCGTGGGAAAATCAGCCACCAGACTGACATTCTCGGGCGACAACATCACACTGACCTACACCGATGGAACCAGCCAAAGCGCTGACATGAGCAATGTGAACTTAGCCTTCGATTACGTGGCTAACTTCAAAAGTACCGATTTCGACAATTCGGTGACCATCAAAACCTTCGGTGGAAAAACCATGACGGCCGAGGTGACCATGACACTGCGTAGCGGACAATGGCAAGCCATCTGCCTGCCATTCGACATGAATGCTTCGCTCATCTCCACCGTCTTCGGAAACAACACCCAGGTAGCAGCACTTGAAAGTGCCACCAATGCCGGCATCAATTTCGCCACCACCACAGACATGACGGCAGGTGTTCCCTACCTCATCAAACCGGCCATTGGTCTCACACGCTTCACTATTGACAATGTGACTATCAGCACCACCACCGGGGCCAACTCCGTGAATGGTGACAACTTCAACTGGCAGGGTGTTTACAACACGGACTACCCTACCGGCGACATTTTCACCATCAGTGATGATTTCTCGCTGACAAAACTCACGTCAGGAAGTCCTGTCAACGGTTTAGGAGCCTATCTTCGTCAAACAGTGGCAGGCAACTCCCCCACCACCTTCACCGTAGATGGCACTTCCGGCCTTCTCGGTGATGCCAATGGCGACGGCAATGTCAATGTGGTAGATGTGATGTTGGTGGTAGACTATATCCTGAGTACGATGCCTCCCTCTGCATCATTCTTTTTCATGAATGCCGATGTCAATGGCGATGACAATATCTCTGTCGTTGATGCCATGGCCATCGTGAATATCATACTTACTATTTAAGCCATGAGAAAACCAGAACACACCAAACATCCTGAAAACATGAAAAAGAATTTCTTCACATATACCCTGCTGACCCTTATCATGGCTTTCGCCGGAGTCAGCAACACCATGGCCGCTTCTTGGGATTTCAAAACCCTCAGCAGCACTGACCAGACCAACCTGGCCGCTGACGCCACACTCTGGAGTTACGAGAGCAGCAACACTCGTTACAATTTCCTCGGAGCGCTCACCCGCGAGCCGCTCACAGCCAACGGACAGGAACTGGAAATCACCAAAGGCCTGCTCTTCAACTGTGTGGCCTCATCAGGCAGTTTCCGTGTGGGAACAGGCAAGAGCAACCGGCTCTGGCTATCAGGCAGCAAATCTGTCATCATCATACCCAACCTGAAGAAAGGTCAGACCATCTCCGTGAATTACAAGTCGTCGTCGTCCAGCGAAGATAGAAAGTTCACACCTTCCAACCTGGAACAGACGACCGGATTCAACCTCACCACAGAAGAACAGACTGGAACAGGCACAGTAGCAGAAGACGGTGACGTGGTGCTCACCCCCACCGGAGCACTCTATGTATACAGCCTTGAGGTAAGTTCCGTTCCCAGTGAAACATATGAGGACGTGGTGAACAATGCCGTCAACCGCAATGTCAACGCCAACCAGATGTATGTGGAACTCGACAACGGAGGACTCAACTACTACAACACCGATGAACTCAGCAGTGTCGATATCGACGAGGCAGCCTCCACAGTCACCGTTAAACCCTTCTCGGGCAGCGATGACATCTACTACGGCAGCGTGCGCAACATCTCCTTTGCCAAGCGCATCAATCAAGGCGAGGGTGCCACCATTCACAACAACGGAGTGGAAATCACCGAGTCGAAAGGCTGGTGCGAATCGGCTTATGTGAAATGGAAGCCCTATGCCAACGCATCTTCCTATGCCGTATATATCAAGGGCGGCAACTACAGTGACTACACAAAGATTGACAATATGCTCGTCCGCGACTACGGCAACTATGGACGTGCCGACATGGTGGGACTGAAAGCCGCCACCGGCTATGCCTTCAAAGTGGTGCCCATCATCAACGAAGAAGAGGATGCCACGAAAGCCAGCACCGCCGAGGATATCAAGGTGGTGAACTACAGCCGTGAGGGATTTGCCCATAAAGGTTACAGCGGTGTAGGCGCCTACAATGACGACGGCACGCTCAAGAGCGGTGCCCGCGTGCTCTATATCACCAAGAACACGGCCAAGACCGTTACCTGCGATGTCATCACCAGCAGCAATGGTTCCAAGACTACTTTCACCGGCATACAAGCCATCATCAACGGCTATCAAAAAGGATATGACTCCACTCCGATGTCTATCCGCTTGTTGGGCACCATCCAGGACACCGACTTAGATGCCATGCTGAGCGGTGCAGAAGGTCTTCAGATTAAGGGAGACAATGAGTCCGTTCCGCTCAATATCACCATCGAGGGTATCGGTGAGGATGCCACCATTAAAGGATTCGGTATGCTCGTCAGAAGCAGCAAGAGTGTGGAACTCCGCAACTTCGCTGTCATGCTTTTCATGGACGATGGCATCTCGCTCGACACCGACAACTCCAACATCTGGCTTCACAACCTCGATGTATTCTATGGAAAGACTGGAAGCGACAGCGACCAGGCCAAGGGCGATGGTTCTATCGATATCAAGTCCGATTCAAAATATGTCACCGTCTCCTACTGCCACTTCTGGGATAGCGGGAAGTCATCGCTCTGCGGCATGAAATCGGAAAGCGGCCCCAACTATATCACCTATCAACACAACTGGTTCGACCACTCCGACTCACGCCATCCGCGTATCCGCACGATGTCGGTGCATGTGTGGAACAACTATTTCGATGGTGTTGCCAAATATGGTGTAGGTGCTGCCATGGATGCCGACGCATTTGTCGAGGGCAACTACTTCCGCAACACCAAATACCCGATGCTTATTTCTCAGCAGGGTAGCGACATGGCCAGTGATGGCACCGGTACCTTCAAAGGTGAAAACGGCGGTATCATCAAGAGTTACCAAAATGTGTTTACCGAGAATAGCAACAACTTCAGATTTGTGACCTATCAGAATAACAACGTTGAGTTTGATGCCTGGGAAGCCACCAACCGTAACGACCAGGTCCCCTCAACAGTCAAAGCCAAAAAAGGAGGTCATGCCTATAACAACTTCGACACCAACAGTTCGCTGATGTACACCTACGAGCCAGAGCCCGCTGCCGACGTTCCTACCACCGTTATGGGATGGTATGGTGCCGGCCGCATGAACCACGGTGACTTCACCTGGACTTTCAACAATGCCACCGATGATGCAGACTATGAAGTAAATAGTGACCTGAAATCTGCTATCACGGCCTACCAGTCCTCCCTCCAAGGAATCTTCGGTGGAGAGTCCACCAGTTCCGGCGGCGGTGAAGGTGGAGAAGGTGGTGAAGGCGGAGAAGGCGGTGAAGGCGGAACCACCATCTCCTCCGACGTAGAATGTACCTTCACCCAGAATGGACCGACCAACAACCTGTTTACCATTACCGGGTCATATTCCAATTCCAAAGGCACCGCAACAGTCAATGGTGTGACTTACAACTGGTGTCTGAAGATGGAGTCGAAGACGGATGTGGCATTCACCATCAGCGAGCCGATGACCATGACACTCGTGTTTGGAGACAACGACACCAATTTCAGCATCAAAGTGGACGGGACTGTGCAGACTGGCGCCAACAATCAGTTGACCACCACGCTGGATGCCGGCCCCCACCATCTGACGAAGAATTCGACCAACAATTTGTTCTACATCGGATTAGCAGCACAATAATCACCTAAATATACCTTTTTCATTTCAACCGAAAGGACATGTCATTTTCGCATGACATGTCTTTTTTTTACCTGTCATATCCATCCAAAAAAAGTCAAAAAAATGAAAAAAGAAGTGGCTAATTTTGTTTGTCGTATGAAATGGATTATCTTTGTGCCATAAGACTGAGGTGAGATGAAGAAATTCTTGGCTGTTAGCTTGTTGCTGTTGGTTGCCGCCATTGTGGGTGGGGGCATCTATCTTGTCAACGACCGTTACATGCTGAGACGTGTCATCAATCTCATAGGAAGCCGAGATAAAGAGAAGCCCGATGTCTTCCACGAATATGAAGGATACAGCCCCGGCATACAGCGGAGCCGACACGGAGTGGAGGATTTCAACCGCTACCACTACTATCTGGCTCCCGGCAAGGAGGAAATCATCGACTCCGACCCACAGATTTATTTCAGACAAGATTATGAAGCCATCGAACCAGAAATCAGTTTCGATGAGGCACAATACTGGCGGGAACACCCGCTAAACTTTGATTCCGACATCCCAACCAATGACAATAACGACCAGGAAAATGAACCAAAAGAATAAAGACTTCAGACTGACGGCACGGCGCTCCTGCCTGCGCTTGGCCAACATCATCATCTTGTGGCTGCTGGGCTGTTCCATCGCCTTGGCTGGCGAACTGGGAGGGCGCAAGCGCATCGGACTCGTCCTGGGAGGCGGCGGAGCAAAAGGTGCTGCCGAGGTGGGAGTGCTCAAGGTGCTTGAGGAGTATGGTATCTACCCCGACTACATCGCGGGCACAAGCATCGGTGCCATCGTGGGCGGACTCTATGCCTGCGGCTACCGGGCAAATGATTTGGAGGAACTATTCCGCACACAGGAATGGCTGTCGCTGCTGGGCGACCGCAATACCGAACTGCGCAACAAAGTATATGAGGAGCGCGACGGCACGACATATATTTTCGGCTTCCCTATCGGAAAGAATCCCCAAAAAACGGAGGTAGAGGAATCGCCACTTGGAGCACTCACCGGGCGCAAGGTTACTCAACTGCTCGACAGTCTGACAAAAAAATACGATGGCATCAAGAGTTTTGACCAACTTCCCATCCCTTTCCGTTGTGTTGCTGTAGATATCAGAAACGTGGAGGAAATCATCATGGACAGTTGCGAAATCGAGGTGGCCATGCGGGCCAGCATGGCGCTGCCGGGTGCTTTCAAACCCGTGAGATGGAAGGGGCGCCTGCTGGTCGACGGCGGCATGCTCAACAACCTCCCTGTGGATGTGGTGCGCAAGATGGGAGCAGACATTGTGATAGCCATTGACTTGGAAACCATCCAGCACAGTGCGCCCACCTACTCTCTGAAGGAGTCGTTGGGCATCGGCGGACTGGTGGACTGGGCAGTCTCACGCCCCGACAGGAAAAAAGCCAAGGCCAACCGCGAGGATGCCGACATCTACATCAACCCCCAACTGTTTGGCTATGACGCCACCAGTTTCAGTTCCGAGAGCATCGAGGATATGCTTGAGCGTGGGGAGCGTGCGGCACGCGCCATGGACAAGCAACTAAGAAAACTGAGCAGGCGATAAGCCGCATAACCAATCAATCAGACAATAAGCAAAAAAATTGAGCAGGAGTTAATCCTGCTCAATGATTTTCTTCAAAGATAGCCATCCGTTCTTCCAGCAAGTCATACTGATTGTCACGGATGAACGACGTGCATACGCGCAGTCCCTCCTGATGGCTGCCCGTGGTAATCAGGCAGATGGCACTTACTCCATAATACATCAGTTCGTGCGCTAGTTCCCCACTGGTCATATCCTTGTAGCCGATGGTGAAATAGAAACCGTCGGCGATAGGCTTGCCCATGTCATGGTCATAAACGATATGGAAACCATGGCGGCAGAAAATGTCTTTCAACCGGTGTGCACGCTCGCCATACACCTTTACCTCGTCGCGGAAACAGTAGGTACCGTCGCAGGCAGCCTTCATGATGGCAGCCAAAGCATACTGCGCACTGTGGCTGGTGCCCGATGAAAGGGCATACAGCAACCTCGTGGAGAACACCAAGCCAAAGGGTAAACCCTCGTAGCGGGCTGCCAATGCGTCGTAATGACGATTGAACAACTTGTCGCCAATGCAGGTGACGGCGATTCGCTCACCGGCATAACTGAAAGCCTTTGAGCCGCTAATCAGCAGCATGTAATTGTCGGTGTATCTCGCCACGGTGGGCTGATAGGGCGGGCAGAAAGGCTGACTGAGGTCATGACGGAAATCCATGGCGAAATAGGCCAGGTCCTCGATAATGACCGTGTCGTACTGGGTGGCCAGCCGTCCGATGTCCTGCAACTCCTCTTCGGTGAGACATACCCATGAGGGGTTGTTGGGATTGCTGTAGAGGATGGCGCAGATATTTCCCTGCGAGAGATACTCCTCCAACTTGGGAGCAAGTTTCCCGCCACGATAGTCATAGACATCGAACGTCTCGTATTTCACGCCCATCACCTGGAGTTGCATCTTCTGAACGGGGAACCCGGGGTCGATGAACAACACGGTGTCCTTCTTAGGGTCGCATTGCGAACAGAGCATGAGCGAGGCAAAGGTGCCCTGCATCGACCCCACCGTGGGAATGCACCCCGTGGGATTGATGTCGACACCGATGAAAGCCTTTACAAAACGGCTGGCCTGGTGCTTGAGTTCGGGATAGCCCTGAATATCGGGATAACTGTTGGCGATGCCTTCCTGCAGCGCCTTTATCTGTGCGTCGACCCCCACCTTGGCTGCCGGCAGTCCCGGGATGCCCATCTCCATCTTGATGAACTCCACCCCCGACTCTTTCTCGGCAAAGGCAGCCACGGCCTTCACCTCACGGATGGTGGCCTTGGCAAAATCCTGGATGCCGAAGTCGCGGATGGCCTGGTCCACAAGTTCTTTATTTATAGGAGTGGCTCTCATCGCTGTGCTTCCTTTCCTATGGCCAAGGCCTTGATGTTGGCATCCACCACGGCATCCCCCTTACGGCCGAATACCCTGCGGATGGCATCTTCTATTTTCTCATACTCTATTCCCAATGCTTTCTGGGCGGCACCGAGCAGGATGACATTGGCAGAGCGTGGCACGCCATTGTCCTTGGCCAGATGCTCGATATCTATCATGATGACGTTGTCGATACCCGAGAGGTCGGCATTGATGCGCTCCATGTCGGGATAGTTGGGAATATTGACAAAGGGTGTCGACGAGGTGATAATCCACCCGTTTTTCGAGAGATACGGCAGGTATCTCAGTGCCTCCATCGGTTCCATGGAGATAATCACATCGGCCTGTCCCTTAGGGATGAGGTCGCTGGCGATAGGTTGTGATGACAGGCGCAGGTTGCTCTGCACATCGCCGCCGCGCTGCGACATTCCGTGCACCTCGGCCTGCTTGATATACAGATTCTCCTTCATGGCTGCCTCGCCGATGATGGTGGCGATGGAGAGGATACCCTGTCCTCCCACACCGCAAAGGATAATGTCGGTTTTCATTGTTTTTTCTCCTGTGTTTTCTTTTGTTTGAGATGACGCTGCAGTGTCTGGATGCACTCTCTTCTCGGGATAATGACACTCACGCCGCGGTATTCTATCTCCTGACGGATGATAGCGGTGATTTCAGGCATGTTCTTGGGCAGGGGAACGACCACATGGAGGTGCTCGTCGCTCACACCCAAACCGCGGCAGATGGCCTCGAACTTATTGGTGCCTGCGGAATCCTGGCCACCAGTCATGGCTGTGGTGAGGTTGTCGCTGATGATGACCGTGATGTTGGCATTCTCATTCACAGCATCGAGCAGGCCGGTCATTCCGGAATGGGTAAAGGTGGAGTCGCCGATGACAGCCACAGCGGGCCATTGTCCGGCATCTGCGGCACCCTTGGCCATCGTGATGCTCGCACCCATGTCGACGCAAGAGTGGATGGCATGGAACGGTGGCAGGAAACCGAGAGTATAGCAGCCGATATCGCCGAATACACGGGCATTGGGGTATTCCAAGAGGACCTCGTTGAGGGCTTTGTACATATCGCGGTGACCGCATCCCTGGCAGAGAGCTGGCGGACGGCCCACCACATCGTCACAGGGTTGATGTCCCTCGATGGTGGGCAACCCAAAGGCTTTACGCACACAGTCGGGGCTCAACTCACCCGTGCGTGGCAGATGGCCAGTGAGCCTTCCCTGGATGACGGCATTGCCAGGCATAATACCTGCCAGCATCTCCTCCACCACGGGCTGTCCCTCTTCCACCACCATCACGGTGTCGCACTCTTCGGTCATTCGGGCCACGAGCCGCTTGGGCAGCGGATAGCGTGAGACCTTGAGGACAGGATACGGACATCCATCGGGGAAGCATTCCATCACATAGTTGTAGGCGATGCCAGTGGCGATGACGCCCAAAGAATGATCGGCGGCATCAATATAAGTATTGTGGGGTGATGCGGCAGCATCTTCCTCGAGACTGTCTTGCTGGCTGGTAACGAAGTCGTTGCGCCGACGCGCATTGACGGGCAGCAGTACCCAGTTGGCTGCCACGGAGTCGTAGTTGAGGGCGTTCTCCTCACGGGGTTGCTCCTTCACCTCCACCACGGCGCGTGAGTGAGCCATACGGGTGGTAATGCGCATGAGCACCGGCAATTTCACTTTCTCGGAATAGTCGAAAGCCTCGCCAATCATGTCGTAGGCCTCCTGCTGCGAACTGGGCTCAAAGACAGGTATCATGGCGAACTTGCCGTAGAAACGGCTGTCCTGCTCGTCCTGGGAGGAATGCATCGACGGGTCGTCGGCAGCCACGACCACGATACCGCCATTGGTACCGGTCATGCCAGAATTGACAAACGGGTCGGCACATACGTTGAGCCCCACATGCTTCATGCATACCAGGGCGCGCTTTCCCATATACGACATTCCGAGAGCCGCCTCCATGGCGGTTTTCTCATTGACGCACCATTTGCGGTGCACATTGCGCTCGATGGCGAGTGGCGAGCCCTGGATGTACTCGGTTATCTCGGTCGAGGGAGTGCCGGGATAGGCATAAACTCCACTCAGTCCCGCGTCGAGTGCACCCTGCGCGATGGCCTCGTCGCCCAAAAGTAGTCTTTTCATATTGTATTGGGTTAGAATGTTTATTGGATTTTTGCTTCCAGCGGACTGTGCAGCGCATCGAGGAAGGAATTGATTCGCAGCACCCACTCATCGAGGTTGCGCACATCATTCTTGCTCCACGCCGACCCGAAATAATAGGTGTAGCGGTTGGCGTTCTCGTAGTTGCGCAGAATGCCTACGGCATGACCGGCTGCACCGTTGCGAGGTGCATCGAAGAGCAAGGGTCTGGTGTCGCTGATGCCATTGGGGAAGAGACAGGCCACATAAATCTGGAAATTCTGTGCGGCCGGGTTGTCGGTGGGGTCAGCATAGGCCACAAAGTCACGGCCGCACCTCACACTGTTTTGGTCTTCCTCATGGATGACCACGCCGGCAGCGATATCAACGGGTCGGGT
>CACXDY010000356.1 GCA_902766505.1 uncultured Prevotellaceae bacterium | reverse complement strand
TCTTTGATAGTAGTAAACTCAAAATCTTTGGCTCCTTGAGCCATTGTACTCATGCTGCCTAACAGCATAGCGCATAACAAAAGTCCTTTTCTCATTTTTTTATATTGTTTTTAAATGTTTTAGTTTTGTTCTCTTTTCTTTACTTTTATTATTCTGTTTTTCTGGTGTTTATCAATAATTCTATTTCAAACAAAGTATTTGATAACAATTAAATCGTCTTATCTTTTCCATCCTATTTTTTTTTTTTTTTTTGATGGAACACCGTCTTTATGAACCATAATATTCATGGTTTTGTATTTCACAAACGTTTTCGACGCATACCAAATACCATGATAGTTACCGGAATCGCCCCAAGAATTCTTGGCCATGTAATACTCCTTGCCGGTCTGGTCTTTGGCAAGTCCAAAAATCACCATGCTGTGGTCATCGGTGTTTTCCCAATAATCATAGGCATCCTGACGCATATCCTGGGTCACTTCTATTTCAGGACAAGGACGGCTCGTTGATTCATACATCTTCCCCATATTGGTCAGACCAAGCCAGTGAGCCATGTCAGAACCACTTAGGTCTGGAGACTGTGTGACATCTGGACATACGGCTATGCCGTTGCGGGTGAAACCGTCTTCGCTCACATCGCTACTCCAGGCCACAGGAAAACCATGATCCACGGCGTATGAAATTACTTCCATCAGCTCATCTATTGGAATGTTATAGCATTTTGCCCAACGCCAGTTGTCTTGAATCTCAAGGATAAAGGGCTCATAGAATGGGTGATGGCTATAAGAGGTGAGGGGAACGTAGTCGTCCATGTTCAGACCAAGCATGTCGCGAAATGTCTCAGGTGTGTAGGTTGTGCCGTTATAATCAAACGTTTCTGGCACTTCCCCCAAATAGGTGTCAAGGATTGACACTAAGCCTTTAAGCCAAGTGGGACTGAGTTTCTTCTGCTTTCCTTTGGCAATGCCGTCAACGTATCCTTGTGCCAATGGGAAAAACTCGTTAAAGTTCAGAAGACTGTCTCCATAAAGCGAACCAGGTTGGGGCATGGCATTCTGAGGTGCTATACCATAATGTTTGATGCAATAAACTACATCGGAGAACTTGCCACCTTGAAGAAAAGCGATGTCACCATGAAGACGAACACTCGCTTTTGCCCTGTCCTCGTAGGTTTTGTGAATTACAAAGCTCTCACATAAATCGTATGTGCCTTTGCCTTGGCGTAATAGTTCTGCCTCAAAATAGCCCAGACTTGAATGACACCAACAAGTACCGGAACGGTGCTGATCCTTTATTGACGTGATTGGAAGTTGCTTTAATGTCGTAAACTCAAATTTGTTTGACTGAGCTTGTGCTTCCATTAATATGCTGCCAGCAGAAAGCATCAGCCCCCATAAAACGATTTTTTTCATAATCCTTTTGATTCCATTTTTGTTTCATTCTGCAAAAATAGTGATTTCATCTGAATATTACAAACTTTCAGATGATAAATAAATGGAATAGGTATAAACTTTGTATTCATTAAAAAAAAATGAGGATGTACAAGGTTGGCACATCCTCATCACGGGAGCTGAATCACAGGAAATCTGTGATTCTGAACACTACTCATTTCATTAACTAACTAATTAACAATATTGAAAAAACTACTTTACTTTTAACATCCGTAAGTCAAATATTCCGCCGGCTATATTATGATTATGAGCATAAAATTTAACCGTTACATGATTTTTTCCTTTGGTCAGTTCCATGGGAATCGGAATCTCTTCGTAATATAAAGGCGATTCCACACCAGTCATCTGTTTACAGTGATTTATGGTTCTGACAGTTTTTCCATCTACCTGTATGTCGAAGACCCTTGCCCCTTCATCATCCTGACGGAAACGGACCAACAGTTTCATTGCCTGGTCAGGGAGGCATTTCATCTCATACATGAAATATCCGCCATCGTTTGCATCTCTCCAAGAAATTCCTGAAAATGAGCCAGTACGTGAGTTGATACTTTCTATGTGATGCGATTCCTCAGATTTG
>CACXDY010000355.1 GCA_902766505.1 uncultured Prevotellaceae bacterium | reverse complement strand
TCAATTAAACAAACCTTAACGATGAAAACAATACGTAGAATGACATTCCTGCTCGTTGCCGTCATGTTGAGCATGCAGGCAGGGGCAATCGACATCAAATTAAAGAAAGAGCGTACCGCAGTCGACGGTATTACCTATTCCCTCAATGCGAAGAAACAAATAGCCACTGTGGTGAAAGGCCAGGAGCCCTATGTTGGAGATATCACCATCCCCAACAAAATCGAAGTGGACAGCGTCACTCTTTATGTGGAAGACATTGCCAGTGGTGCCTTCAAGGACTGCACAGGCCTGACCTCCATCAACATCCCCAACTGCATCACCAAGATTGGTTCCTCCGCCTTTGAAGGTTGCACCAGTCTGACAGAAGTGACCATCCCGGAGAAAATTACCGAGTTGCCCTCCGACCTGTTCAAGAATTGCTCAAGTCTCACCACAGTCATTCTGCCCGAGAACACAAAGAAACTTGGAAACAGCATGTTTAAGGGTTGCAAATCGCTGGTAGAGTTTGAGATACCCGAGGGTGTGAGCGAAATACCCAACAGTCTCTTTGAAGACTGCAGTGAACTCCGCAATGTGGTATTCCCCTCAGGTGTCAGAAAGTTTGGCAACAGCGTGTTTGAGAACTGTTCCAGCCTGGAGTATTTGGACATGCCAACAGGTGTAGGCAGTGTGGGCAACGATTTGTTCAAGAACTGCAATAGTCTGAAAGAGTTCCATTTCCCCTCTGGTCTGACCACCATTTCCGACAATATGTTCCGCAACTGCGTAGACTTGGCATATGTGGAGATGTCGAATTCCATCAGCAAGATAGAGCATGACGCATTCAACGGTTGCACCTCTTTGGACAGCATCTACCTGAACAACTCCATTTCCTCCATTGAAAGCAGCGCCTTTGAAGGTTGCGCCAGTCTTCAGGCCATCCGCATTCCCAACGGCATCAAAGAAATATCAGGAAGTGTATTCAAAAACTGCGCCAGCCTGAAATCAATCACCCTTCCCAACTCCCTGCAGAAAATCGGCGGCAGTGCTTTTGAAGGTTGCTCGAGTCTGGCTTCCATCACCCTTCCCGTTTCCCTCAAGGAAATCGGCAGCAATGCCTTTGACAAATGCACCAGTCTGATGGACATTTACAGTCCGAGTGCCAATCCTGTGAAAATCAGCGGCAGTTCGTTCAGCAAGGCCACGATGAAAGAAGGCATTGTCCATGTGAAGAAAGGTTTTGCCACCAACTACAACATAGACAAGCAATGGAAGAACTTCCTGAACATCATCAACATGAAAGAGTGATTCATCCATATCATCAACAAAGGGGTGCACGGTTTTGCCATGCACCCCTTTGTTGATATCCCCGAATTGGTTATTTGCGGAGGTCGAATCCGATTCTCACACCATCGTAGTTCTTTGAGATTTCACCGATGGCAGAGATGGTCGTATTTCCACTGATACCTCCCAGCATCTGCAGGATGGTCAGCACTTTCTGAGATTCGAAGAGCAGGCTGATGCCACTGGTATTCCGCGTGATATACCCATTAAGACTGATAAGGAGCGTCTGTAGAGCGATGGCACCCGTTGAGGGGTCGAAATTATAGTTTCCCTTAAAAGTCTTTCCAGCGACTTTTGCCACGAAAGTCTTGTCCTGGTTGAACACGAAAGAAGTGTTGCCGCTGTTGATGCCCAGAGTCTGATAGTGAGGCAGCAATTTATCCTCGATTTTCTTCGCAGCCATCTCACCACCCGCTTTAGCGAGAAGGTCGTCGGTCGTGAAGGCGCAGCCAGGACCGGCATAGTTCCATGTCCCATAGAGGGGATTCTCGTTTATCTTATTGATGCCCAGCACACTCACGATGACATCTCCGAGAGAAGAGAGGGTATCTGTGGTCAACAGTCCCGTGCCCATAGTACCGCAACTTACAGTCATGACAGCAGTTGCGAGCAAAGCGATAAAATTTTTCTTTTTCATAATGATATATATTATTTGATGGTTTGCTTTTCAGGCCAATTGACGAGAAACAGTTTCTCCGAAGCCCTTGTGAAAGCAGTATACAGCCAATGAATATAGTCGGGCGTCAACATGTCGTCGGTCATATATCCCTGGTCGACATAGACATGCTGCCATTGTCCACCTTGCGCCTTATGACAAGTGACCGCATAGGCGTATTTCACCTGCAGGGCATTGTAATAAGCATCCACCCTGACCTTTTCGAGTTTTCCCTGTTTTGTGGGGACATCAAAATAGTCTTCCATCACACTGTTGAACAGGGCATCACACTGCTGACGGGTCAGAGAGGGGGCATCCACGGAGATAGAATCCAGAATCACCGTTGTCATCATCTCGAAATCATCGTAATCCGGGAATGACATCACCACATCGGCAAAGCGGAACCCATAGAGTTGGCGGAAGTTTCTCACCTTTCTCACCCTGGCCCTGTCGCCGTTGGCAATAAACCCGAATGGAGACTTTTCCTTTTCCGCCCAATAATAGTTGTTTCTGACCACCATGAGAATATCTCCCGTGACGAGTTCTTCCTCACGTCCCAGCACACTGCCCCGGATACCCATGTTATAGGCATTCGCCCTCTTGTTGGACCGCGTGACGACAATAGTCTCATCCATTCCCACATGGCTGTAACTGCCGGCAAGCGACTCTATCAGTTCGGCACCCGGCACCATGCAGATATCGGCGAATCCGCCAAACTGGATTTGCGGCAGGGATGTCACCTCGTCATGCGTAATCATATTGCGGACGATGGTGGCATTGTAAAGGATTCCCGAACGGCTGCTCTGCCTGATGACCTCGTTCAGGTCGCTGACATACGTCTCCAATCCGTAAGCGGCCAGCATTTCGGGCATCAGTGCCGGCGACTCTTCCTCGCCGACAGGAGGAAGTTGCGCCTTGTCGCCGACGAGCAACAAGCGGCAATTCCGTCCGCCATATACAAACCTGACCAAGTCGTCGAGCAGTCTGCCGCTGCCGAAGTTGGTGTCGTTCAGTCCGAGGTTGGAAATCATCGAAGCCTCATCGACAACAAACAATGTATCCGTATGGAGATTGTCATTGAGCAGAAAGCCCGTCATATCTCCCGTAAACGCTTTCTGCCGGTAGATTTTCCGATGGATGGTGAAAGCCTCATGGCTGCTCCTCAGAGCAAGCACCTTGGCAGCCCTTCCCGTAGGCGCGAGGAGCATCACTTTCTGATGAAGCGCCATCATGGCTTTTACAACAGCCGCCGCCAAAGAAGTCTTTCCCGTACCGGCCGACCCTCTCATGACCATCACGGCATTGACAGAGGTATCGGACAAGAAATCGGCAAATGTCTCAGCCGCCACTTTCTGCTCAGCAGTGGGAGAAAGCGACAAAGCCGTCAAGACATGGCGGAGGATTTCCTGTTGTATCATGTATTGTCCTTATATCGCGCCTTGTTGTCCACCGGATTGGCATAGATGCCGAGGAAGATATCCTTCAACACATCCGGTTCTTCGATATCGTACTCATAGATTTTCGCACAGCGTGCCATGAAAGCGTCCATCTGTTGTTGCGTGTACATGTCCTTGAATTGTTTCTTTCCATACCTCAGGTCATGCGCGATGAAGTTGTTGGGCGAAAGGTGATAGGCACGGTTGATTTTGGAATCGAGCAGTTCAGCCACCTTTTTGTGATATTCATTGTTGGTGCACTCATCATACTGCATCAATTCCTCCCTGGTGATTTCCGGACAGAACACGATGTCGACATGACCTTTAGCCTGGACGATACCCGTGAGGATGCTGTTGAGGTCCTCTCCCGGTTTCTTGATATATTTTCCCGAGCGCGACTCATAGAGTTCGAGCGCTTTCAGGATATCGCACGACTCCCATTCGTAACTGACGGACACGGGTACGATATGAAGTTCCTCGAGGGCAGCAATCTTGTCGTCGTGCTTGCTCAGGCAGAACATCTTGATGATACCCTGGTCGGTGGCATCCCATCCATTCTTTGTCCTACCATTACGCTGTGCTATCCAGACACTCTCATGTTTCTGATTGATGACATAGCGGATATAGTCGGAGAGATGCTTTGAGGATTTATAAAAATCCTTCATGTTGCCCCCTCTTTCCACGCGGAACATCTTATTGGCCTTTCCTATATCGATGACAAGCGGCGACGACATCAAGTTAGCCCCAAAAGTAATCTCGGTGGTCTCATGTCCGTTTTTATACAAAATATATTGCAGCAGACAGGAGTCGAGCATGATATCGCGGTGGTTGCTTACGAAAAGATACCGTTTCTGAGGGTCGAGTTTCTCTATGCCGCTGTAGGTAAAAGAAGAAATGGAGCGGGAAATCACCTGTTCGTTCACACATTTCATCACCTCCAACTGGAAATCGCGTATGGTATGGAACGAGAGCATCAACTCCTTCACCTCACTCAGCGACCTTCCCGGGTACACATAACTGCATAGAAGTCCGAAGAAATCGCTCGACACGATGCGCCGCATGGCATCAGGGATTTCCTCATCACGATAGGGCCGGATATCATCAAAAACCGAGATATCTTGAATGGTTTGACTGTTCATGTTGTATTTAGGTTCTATTATTATCTGTTATCTGCTGACCGACAGGTTATCGGTCATTTTTATTTCTTTTCTTGATGCCAAGTCGATGGTTCCGAGCCATTCAATGAAAGCATCAAACCAAGAGGAAGCCTCCTGTGAAGTCTTGCTGAAAGTCGTGCCGAACCCATGTCCCCCCGTGGCATATTGCACATAGACATGCGGCACATTCTTGGCATTCAGCGCAGAGTCGGCCAGCACGGAGTTTTTGAAGTCCACCACCGGATCATCCACACAGTTCATCAGGAACACCGGTGGACAGTTGGACTTGATATGTTTCTCCAAAGACATGTATTCGCAATTCCTTTTAGAGCGTTTGCCGTTCTCTCCCAACAGTCCCCTCCGTGAGCGTTTGTGAACACACGGTTGCGTCATGGTCACGACCGGATAACATGGTGCGACGAAATCAGGGCAGAAAGGTCCGTCTCCATAGACAGCCGAAGCCAAGGCGAGGTGTCCACCCGCAGAAAAGCCCATGACCCCTACCCTGTCGTACTTCATTTGCCTGACGATATTGATAGCCTGTTGGACATCACGCAAGGGTTTGGGATGCTGGTTTCCACGGAAGAAGTACCTATAGTGAGTGATAAAGGAGAAGAGGCCCGCAGTGCGATATCTCAACACATAGGCGGCTATACCCTGGCGGCAAAGAGAAAGCGCCACTGAGTCGCCTTCCGTCTTGGTGTCCAGCCAGAAGTAACTGCCTCCAGGGCAGACGATAACAGCCGTTTTTGCGGGTTTGTCGGGCAGATATTCTTTTAAGGTCACCTTATGGGACCCCGTGTCCGTGCCATCCCAGATATGGATGACCTTTTGGGCATGTATTGTACCAACGACCAACAGCCAAAGAAATATCCAAAATAATCTTCTCATATCAGTCAAAGAATACGTGCTACCTCTTCGGCATCCAGTTTATGGTACTTGTTTTTCAAATCAGCCTCAAAATTCACTACAAAATACTCTTCATCGTAGAACGACAGTTTGGAGTTGGTGTCGGGAGCGCACTCGACATACACCATGTTGTCCTTGTCGATGCCCTTAGCCTCACAAATCTGCCGGGCAAGCGACTCTCCTGCATAGGTGATGCTCGTACCGGGATTCTCCTGATACAGTTCGGTCACTATCACATATACCTTACCGTCGTGATGTCTGATTTTCAGCCCACAAGCCGAGGGCATGTCCCAGTTTCCGCGAAACTGGAATATCTCGTCGTAATATTGTTCTGGAACTTTCATACCTTATACATTTACATTCCTGCGCGTGCGGTCCACTTTGTGTCCGAAACTCTGGTTGATTAGTTTTCTGTCTCTTGGACGGTAGGTGCCCTCGTTCATTTCACGGAGTGCCACATTGCAGAACAGGTTGAACATCTTTTGTTCCTGTGTCTCAGTAGCATAGAAAGATTTCCAGGCATAGTCATAGACATTCTGCAGTGCTTCCGGTGTCATGTGCTTAGGCTTGAAGACCACTTGTCCGGCGTTATAGTGATTCCAGTCGAAATCGAAGATACGTCCCTGTCTCAGCAAGTCGTCATAAACCTTGGTATGCGGGAATGGGGTCAGGATGGTGAATTCTGCCAGGTCGAGGTCGATTTCTCCGAGGAAATCAATCAGCCGCTTGCAGTCGTCCTCCGTCTGGTTGTCCAGTCCGAGGAGGATGGTACCCTCGACGCCAATGCCGTGGTCGTGGTAGCGTTTCACGCGCTCCTTGATATAGTCGCTGGTATCGTAGACAGCCTGATAGACATACCATGCTCCAGCGTCATAAGCCAGCGAGAGCACTTCCTCATCGTCCTCAATGGTATGGCTGATCCACTTTTTCTTCAGCGGTGCGATAGCCTTGAACAATTCCTTCTCCCACTCCTTGTTTTGTGCGAGCGAGTTGTCGACGATGAAAAGCCGGTTGTTGTCAATCGAAGCCATGTCCTCGACCACCTTGTCGATGGGTCTTGGTCTGAATTTGCGTCCTCCCAGATAACTGACGGCACAGGGATAGCAACTGAACCGACATCCGCGCGAGGCGTGGAAGAGGTCGACCATCTGCACTCCCTTGTGGTTATAGAGTTCTCTTTTGTATAAGTCTCTTCTGCATTTCCCCACCCACTCGATAGGTGGCATATTGCCCATGAAGTTGTAGTATTTCTTGAGTTCACCTCTCACGAAATCCTGCATGACAGCATCCATACGTCCCTCGCTCTCACCAAGGAAGAGGCAGTCGACATGATTAACCATCTCCTCAGCGTGGAGCATGGAAGAGATGCCTCCCGCCATGACCAGTTTTCCCCGTTTATGATATTCCTCAGCGATTTCCCATCCTCTTTTCACCTGGGTGGAAAGCATCATGGAAAGCGCCACGATATCACAATCCTCATTGAAATCTATCGGTTCTACATTCTCATCCGTGAACGACACATCAACATAGTCGGGCAAGGTACCGGCAAAAGCCACGGGGCCATGAGGCGGCAAGTTGAAAGTCGTCTGTCCTGGAAGTTTCTTCCATTTCGGATAGATAAGTTTCATTCTAATCTTTTCCATAGCGATCATTATATTTATTGATTTTATTGACAACATAATTAACACCCAGGACAGCCTCCGCTGTATTGACGGCTGTCAAGGGCACTCCGCAGATACCATGCAAGTTGACATTTTGTCCGGTAAGGAACAAATTTTTCACTTTCGTCACCACATTGACCTGGGAGGCGAGAATATTCTGACAGTCGCGGCTCACTCCGTAGAGCGACCCGTCGGGCTGTGCATAATAATCCCGAATAGTAAGAGGGCTCGCCGTCCAACAGTCTTCCACCATATCCCGGAACCCGGGGTACAACTGTTCCAACATGGCGATAGCCCTTTCGGCATGTTTTTTCTTCCATTGCTCATACTCTTGCCCCCGTCTTCCCACAGTGGTATTCTCCCATTTTTTGACAACGGAGAAAGGCATGATGCAATTGACAATCATCTTATTGGCAAACGGTCCCTGATTTACCTCCGCCGGGGTCATATACATGAACCCTTGGGGCCATGTCTCAGGGTTATACTCCCCGTATTTCCAGATCCATCCATAGTCTTTCTGGCAATAGCAAGTATGGTTGATATAGGGGAATGTCCCGGGTTTGAATTTCAAGTACAGGGAGAAAGCCGAGTACGTGTTGGGAATCTCACAAATTCTCTTAACGAACGACTTCTTGAAGGCTCCCTCATCCACAATTTTTATGAGCATCTGCGGATGAATGGATGATATATAATATTGAGCGGAATAGTGGTTGCCCTTGTTGGTTTCCACACACTCCACCAGGTGGTTTTCATCCAGATGGATATGCGTGGCCGACTCACCCAAGACAAGTTTTCCCCCGGCATTGAGGATAATCTCACAGAGTAGTTCAGCCATTTTGGCGCTGCCCCCTTCAAACCTGCTTTGTCCTCCGATATAGAGCACATTGATCAGTGCATGGATATAAGCCGGAGTATGTTGCTCCTCTCCCGCATACATGGGGTTCATATATCCCAAGAGGTCACGCAATTTCCTGTCGGTCACATAATAACTGATGAGTTGGTCGGCAGACCAGAGGAACTGTTCGCTGTGTCCCCAGAGCGTACCGCTTCCAGTCCGGAGATAGAAGAAATCCACCTCGTCGGCAAGTTTGTAGAGGGCATCCACATACTGCCGAATACCCTTTTCCTCATGTGGGAATTCGGAGATGAGGTATTCCGTAAACTGCTCTCTTCCCTCAGGAATATTATACGAGTGTCCATCAGAAAGATAGGTGATAGTATCCATGGCGTCATGGTCGGCATCCCTGACATTCAACTTGTCCATAATGCCCAGGTAGTTGCATATTTTATAGATGGAATCACCTTTCCGCAATCCGCCGAGGATATGCATGCCCGTTTCAAACACAAGCCCTCCCCGCCGGAAAGTCTGAAGCCCTCCGCCGATAACATGGTTTTTCTCTATCACAGTGATTTTGTAGCCCTCTTTCGCCAATATGGCACCTGTGAAGAGTCCACCCAATCCACCACCTATTATCACAACTGTTTTATCAGTCATCTGTTAGCTTGTATAATATCATTAAAAATACGTTGTGTGGTCAACAGTTCAGCACATGTGACCATCGTTCCCACCAGGACGCCGAGAATGCCATGCGAGTTGACATTCTGTCCTGTCAGCAAGAGGTTAGGAATTTTAGTGCGGTGATGCACTCTTGTTGCCATCCCCTCTGATATATCCTTCGCTATACCATACATTCCTCCCTGTTCTGTACCTGTATAATCATAGTAGGTAAGAGGAGTAGACGTATGATATTCCTGCAATGAATTTCTGAACCCAGGAAAATCCTTTTCCACCAAATCCAGCAGCAGTTCAGCCTTGTGTTTTTTCATCCTCTCATAATCATCACCCCGATGGCCCACTTTTGTACCCATCCATTTCTCCACTTCTTTGAAGTGCATGTATGAAATAAGGATGCCGTTGGCGGCATACTGCTGTTGTTCTTTGTTGCAGAAATGCATATACAGATAGCCCTTCGGCCATGTTTCCTCGTTGTAATCCTCGCAGCCCCATGGAGTCGATTGCCGATATCCATAGAAATTGCTGTTCATGTAGGGCACCGTGTCGGGTTTGAATTTCAGGTAGACAGAAAATCCGCCGATGGTCTGTGGCAGGGAGGCGATACGCCTTCTGAATGCCGGCCTCAACATGGGAGAATCGCACAACTCGAGAACCCGGGCGGGATGAATGGCGGCCACCACGACATCAGCCGGGAAGAATCCTCCCGCCTCGACGCCTACAGCGACGCCATCCTCGCAGACTATTTTGGTCGCTTTTCTGGCGCACAGCACCTTTCCGCCTGCCTCTTGAATCTTTTTGACCAGCAAATGAGCGATGGCATCACTTCCCCCAACGACCCGGAATGCACTCTGGTTGTAGAAATCAGCGATAAACGCATGGGTGGAGAAAGGCGTTTTCCCGTAAGTAGCCGCATACAGCGGCAAATTGCCCACAAGCACATTCCGCAGCATCTCATCGCCAATGATTTCGTCGAGCACAGCATTGATACTCAGCAACTGATATTGCGTATTGAGAGGCGCGCCTGCTGACTCATCCAACCGCAGCGTGTGCAAGGAAGAAGAACCGGCAACCTGTTCGACCAACTGATAATAGCGCCGCAGGTTATCGCGCTCATGGGGGAAATCCTTTGCCAGTGTCTCGACAAACTGTTCCCCGCCATTGGCAAACCGGAACTGTTGTCCGAGCAGCGACACCACATCATACCCATTCACATCCAACCTGCTCAGTTGGATATCATCGATGATGTCGAGGTAACGCAGGAACCGATAGAGGACTTGCCCTTTGTCAGCACTTCCGATGAAGTGCATGCCTGTCTCATATTTCACACCGCCCCTGACGAAGCACTGCAGGCATCCACCCACTTGCCGCTCCTGTTCGAGCACAGTGACATCATAGCCATTCCGGGCGAGAATCAACCCGCTCGAAAGTCCACCGAGACCAGCACCTATGACAACACACTTTTTCATTTTCTTGTGAAATGCAGATTTTGCGGGCTTCCTGCCATGTGGGCAGCCACGAGATAGTCGTTCTCGTCGGCCACCAGGGCAGTGACCTCCACCTCAGGATATACCAGTGCCGTGAGCAAAGCCTTCTCGCCCTGTCCCTCGTCGGTCATGACCATTGTCTTACCCGCGGGAGCGGCCATTGTCTTCAGTTCAGCAACAGCCTGACGCAAGAGAGATTTGGACCGGCGCTCCACATCCGTTCCCTTATACATATATTGATAGCGCACATAAGGCACGAAATACTCAGGTGTCTCGATACGCTTTCTGAAAGTCTCAAACTGCTCCATGTAGAAATGGCGGAATCTCTTGGTGCTTTCAAGCAAGGTACCCTCGAATATCGGATGGGAGGCATCCATTCTCTGCCCCACTTCCACATCGATGCGCCCCTCTCTGAGCATGAAGTCCTTTTTGGGCAGCACATGGCCTGCACCATGAATATAGACCGGAAGCACGTCGGCACCCAATTCCTGTGCAAGCATGAAAGCCCCCTTATGGAATCTCAGTATCTTGCAGTCCGGGGAACGGGTCCCTTCGGGGAAGACCATGATGGAATATCCTCTCCGGAAAAGGTCCTTCATCAGTTCGATGCTGTTCTCCACCCCGCTGCTGACAGGATAGAACTCCGCCCTGTGAATAATATTTCCGTAGAAAGGATTATTCCACACCCAGTCGTTGGTGAGGAACACGATTTTGGGTGTCATCATCATCAGACACATCAAATCAAGATGCGACTGGTGGTTGCAGACGATGACCGCCGGTTTGGAGAAATCCTCCGCATTAGGATTGGTGAAGGAGAATTTCACACCTGGAACACGATGGATGATGAAATCCGACATTCTGCGCAGCACGCAATGATACTGATATTTCCGTTTCTCCGTCACTTTCCCCAAATGGAACCATAACCAAGTGAATGGTTTCATGAACAAATAGATGAAGAGCAGGAAGAACGTGATAGAGAACAGCGAGTATCCAAAGCGTTTCAAGGTGAGCGGAACGGCTCTCAGCGAGCCATCCCCAGTCCTTGTCAACCACCTGAAGACCAATGGGGGGAGATAGAATGCCATGAGCACGACCGTAAGCATACCGATGACCGTCACTTGAGCCAAAGACCTCAGTGCGGGGTGGCGTGCGATAATCAGCGAACCGATGCCCACAAACATGATGACCGCCGAGAGCGCCACACTCCGTTTGTAACTGTCGAGCCGTTTCTGTCCGGTGGCATACTCAGCCACCAGTCCCTCGGTGATGAAGATGGTATAGTCGTCGCCCTGTCCGAAGATGAACGTGGCGAGAATGATATTGACGATATTGAACTTGACGTCAAAGAGATGCATGGTTCCGAGAATCCACAGCCAACTGACAGCCAAAGGCAAGAACGAAAGGAGAGAAAGTTCGAGCCGGCCGAAGGACAACCACAAGAAGACGAAGACGACAAATCCGCAAATAAAGCCGATGTAGTTGAAGTTGTCGGACAGCACTCTGACCAACTGATTACTGATATCCTTGGTACTGAAAGCGAACACGTTGGACGATGCTTCCTGCCCCACCACCGATTTCACGTTCTTCTCATCCTTCGTCGTGACAAGATTGACCACACGGGTCACAGAATCGCTGTTGAGGATGAAAGACTCCGCCACATAATCCCTGATAGGTGCGAAGAAGTCGGCCTGTTGGGGTTGATGCTGCCCGGTCACCATCTGTTCGAAAGGTTCGAAAGAACCGGCAGCGAAGCCCTGCCGCTGCGCCTCTTGACGCAAGGAGGCCAGCACGCCCGACTGTTTTTCCTTCCAGTAGTTGTCCCATCTCTGTAACACCGTTTGCTGCATCTCCTCCGACGGCAGGAAATGCCCCACCCCACTGGAAGTGATGATTTTTCCCTCTTCGAGCAGCGATTCCAACTTTGGCAAAACCATTGACTCGTTGGCATGCAGGGCCTCGTCCAGATTTTTCCCCTCGGCCACCACATACACCTGGGCGTCCTCTGTTTCTGGAGTAATCAACTGCAACGTTTCCCGCTGGCTGTCGGTCATGTAATTGATGTTGCGGATATCGGAATCAAATGACGTCTGCAGGCTGAACCATCCCAACACCAGTGTCAGGACCGTCACCACCAGGATGAACCAGCGCCGCTGCTTCCGTCCTTCCAATTTCAGGAAATCAAGATTGATATTCAACCTCTCGTGAGCGGCATGCTTGCCCGCTTTGGCATAGAGAGGCATGAACACCAATACAAACAAGATGGTGCCAATGAGCATGAGTGAACCGAACAGTCCCAAGTCGCGCATGGCAGCCGCATCCAGCCACACCAGGCAGGCGAAGGCACTCACTGTCGTGATGTTTCCAATCAAGAGCGGCGGCACCATATCGCGCAGTGTCTTCTTGCGGTCGACCGTCTCGTTGAGATGGTCGAGATAATGCAGAGGATAATTCACCGCAATGCCAATGATGATGGAGCCGATACCCAGCACAATAATGGATACCGTGTCGCGCAGCACCGACATGCCAGCGATAGCGAACAACCATCCAAAGAGGATGGATGCGCCAATCCAGAGCAAATCGGCCAAACTGCGGTAGTGGAAAATGAGCAACAGCAGGATGATGGTCAGCGAGATAGCCACCGCTATCAGGCTGTCGGTCTTGATTCTATTGGCATTCCCCACCGCTATCAATGGAGCGCCCACCGCCTCGCTTTTCACCGTAGGATAGGCCTCCGCATTTTGAGCGATGGCTTCTTTCAGCAGATGGGCAATCCGGTTGTTGTTCAACGATTCGCTGATGCCAAAGGGGGAAGATGCAAAAGCAAGTGCTGTCTTTCCCTCATTGCAGAAGACAAAACCGTCGACCATCTCATATTGGTTGCTCATCTTGAACGACTGCATCCGCTTCAGGACTCCGCCAAACAAGTGCAGGGGGTCGTAACGCATGGTTTCCATCGCGCTTCCCGCAGTGGGCAGCATCAGCATCTGCTTGTTGTTGTCCATCTGAGTCGCCACATAATCAGGAACAGCCAACAGAGAATCCACCATTTTCCAATCTCCTTCGGTCATGAAATAAGGGATGTTGGCATACACAAACTCCATGACATCCAGCATTTTGGTCTCATCCACGTAGGTCTGGACATCCGTCAGCAACTGGGTGGAATCCAATTCAGCGACAATTTCCCCGAAATGCTCCACCGCCTCCTCTATACTGTCGGTATCCTCACCCGTGAATGCTATGACAATCCTGTTCTGGCTTGTCAGTCCCTCATAAACCTCGGAATAACGTTGGTTCTGCTCATTCCGTGGCAGGAACCGGGCTATATCTTCCTCGTAGTTCATACGCAGGGCCAGCAGCGCGGCTAAAGCCACGAGCACGAAGAGGCAAGCCGTCACCAAGCGCCTATGCCCCATCAAGACCCTGTGTATAGAAAGGAAGAATCTTATCATATTTTTCTAATCAGTTTAGTGAGCAACATTCTTGGCCACCCATAGCTGACAGCCAGTATGCACAAAACGGTATTCAGGACCGAGATGCGGGTAAAATCCGCCACCGGTCTGAAATGTGACACCCGCTCCCCTTCAGGCTGATAGAGCACTCTCACCGGCACCGGTTTCAAGGGAATCCCCTTCCATGCCGAGAGCACCAGCAGGAGCAACTCCGCCTCGTAACGAGAAGTGAGCAAACGGGTAGACGGCAATCTTCTCAACGGATAGATGCGGTAACCCGTCTGAGTGTCGGGCAGGCTCATACCCGTTTGAACCTTGAACCAGAAGTTGGAGAACTTATTGGCAAACGTATTTCCTCCTGGCATGTTTTTTTCCTGGAGGTTTCTTGACCCCACAATCAGGGCCCCGGGGCACTCCTTCAATCCTGCTATCAGCGCCGGCATATCCTCAGGATAATGCTGTCCGTCGGAATCAATCGTCACCGCATAGTTGTAGCCCAGTTGCATCGCCCGGCGGAATCCCACCGCCAAGGCATGCCCCTTACCCCTGTTGGGTTGATAGTCCACCACCTCCACCTGTGGAAGGTTCAGTTGTCTCACCTTTTCCAGGGTGCCGTCCGTACTTCCATCCACCACCAAGATGACATGTTCGGCTATGTTTGTAATCCGTGAAAGCACATCCGTGATAGTCCCTCCATTGTTGTATGTAGGCACCACCACGCAAATCTTATTCTCGCGCATCACATTCAAAGCCTCGTCATTTGTCATTCGGCAGAGATATATTTTATCGAGAATTTAGTCTTTATTTCGTCACCATCCTTGAAGACGCCCCTGGCATGACAGCCATCAGCAGACACGTCGACCGACTGCAGGCAGACAGTCATCAAAGGATTGTCAATGGGTGAAATCAGTGCTATGAATTTCAGATTGACGACCTCGGACAGTTTCAGCCGCATAGCCAACCGTCTTTCCAAGAGTTCACCCACTATCTGAACGAGGCACACCCCGGGAGTGATGGGCATCCCCGGGAAATGAGCCTGGTAGATAAAGTGCTGAGGCTGAAGACGAATCTGGATATTGTCGTCATCACCCCCCACTATGCTGTACATCTCATTGAGCAGTCTCATGGTCATCATCATTTAAAGCCTTCAGGCTATATTTCAACTGATATTTTCTATTTTCGAGTGTCAACGTCCCGTCGTCCTCCATGACAACGACACGCTTCCCCTTGTATTCGCCGGTGTCTTGAGCACTCAGCAGTACTTTGAGGTCGCGTTTGAGCATCCGTTTCACCAACCATTTGTTGGCAGGTCCCACCACATTGTGAAGTTTCAGTTTCTTCCTGTCGGGTGAGAGGGTGAAGTCGAGGGCATGGACCCCAAACTCATTCACCACCGTTCCCTTGTGTCCGTCATTGTCGGACAGAATGATGCAGACGCCCGATATCTCCATGCCCCTGGCAGAGATAAGGATGGCATACTGCTGCCTCCCCTCCAGCGGCAAGAGGAAGTCGCCGGCCATTGCCGCCAACGACATCAAGGCCATGCTAAGGAGCAGCAAACTTCTTCTCATCAATCTTCCCATTGGTTTTCACGTCGTGCAGCGTGATGACCGTCAGGTCACCGCTTTGCTCCGTCATCTCCACCTTGTCGACCATCTGTCGTGTCGGACTGAAATGAAGTTTGATTTCCTTGAACATCTTCTTCATTTCCTTCTTTTTGGGAACCATCACAGCGACCCAGTCGTTGGCTGCCGTATACATCGTACATCCGAAATCGCTGTTGGCGCTGAGGCTTTTTCCCGTCACACTGTTCATCATCACCTGGGCGATGCTCTGGAAAAGTCTGCTTTGCCGCATATCGACGGTCTGAGAACTTTTCGAAGACTTCATATACACCTTTTGTCCGTTGATGATAAAAGTATACACATAGGGTTTGGTGTATTCCCAACGCAGTTTGTCCTTGCCTCCGAAATACATCTTGCCCTGCGACGTCATTTTATCGTTGAGAAACCTCAGTGTCTTCACCTGTGTGAAATCACATTCAATTGAGTTGAGCGCAGCCGCCCTACTATTGATTTTGGCTATCATCTCGCGCGACTGTGCGTCGTTTGCCTTTTGCAGTGCCTGCGCATTTGCGACCAACGGCAAAGCCCAGCATATCAGATAAAAAAGGATTCTCATAACAGTTCTTTATTTTGCAATCAAAACACATCCAGTCATAATCAGCAGCACCCCGGCCCATCTGACCAATGGCACCTGCTCATGGAAAACATATATGGCAGCAAGCATTCCGAACACATAACTCAGCGAAATCATCGGATAAGCCATGGAGAAGGGGAAATGCTTGAGTATATACATCCACATGATGGTGGCCACGGCATAGCAGATGCCACAACCCAGGAACCACCAGTTTGTCAGGTTTCTCACGAAGAAATCCATCGAGAAACTGAAATTTCCCATCCGTTGCAACGCGAACTTCAGGGTGACCTGCCCCAAACAGAGCATCAGGGACTGAATCCCGGACAACATCAGCAACCTCATACCACAGCCTTTAAGAGAACATAGGATACGTTTTTCAGGTCGCTATGGTTCAGCAGGAGGATGCTCTTCACCGGCACATTGCCATCGCCGTTGAGCACCATGTGCGCTGGTGCCTCTCCCTTTTTGAGGAGATGAGCAGCAGCATATACACCGAGGGCCGATGCGGTATAGCATTCACCGAACAGGTGCTTGTACTGCAGCAGTGTCACCTGCCGGTCCTCACCCAGCAGTCTGGTGTAGAAGTCATCATTCTGGGGCGTTCCATTCGTGCCCACCATGACAGCATCCACGCCCTCGAGCGGCAATTGAGGTATGTTAGAATAACAGATATCCATGGCCGCCACTTCGCAGAGAGCCCCTTCCGGACGGTTGTCCAGCATCAGTGCCGCAGAGACCTCGGAAGCAGGCACCTGCCCTTGCTGTCCCAGGAATCCTCCCCTTTGCAGGATACTGAAATAGGAGGGTGTCATCTCATCATTTGCCGTGACCAGCGCATTTTGGATATCTCCCAGCGAGATTTGCATGAAAGCATCGAGGAGTGCGCTGTCGAACGAAATGCTCCGATGGCTATACGTGGAATTGTAACCATGACATTTTCCCTGGATGGCAATCAGCGAACTGATGGTATTGTGTGTAGACTGCATGAAGAACGTCGGTTTCAGCATCCCCTCACCATCCTCACAGAGTTGGTTGAGCAGCAGTTCCGTGTTTTCTATACATCCCAGTCCTGTTCCCGTGATAATAGCCTCGGGTTGCGTCACATCAGCCTTTTTCATTGCGCTGGAAGCAGTGACCAGTGCCCTTTTGAGTATTTTTCCCATCCTCCTGGCATCCAGGGGATTCAGCCATTCGCGGAAAGCCGGTTCGACACTTCTCACATAAGGCACATCATACGACAGCGGACTCTCCATCCACTGCTCACTGAGGGGCTGCTGCATGGAAATCTGCGTTGCGGCCTTGATATATACCTTATTCTGTGTCATAACTCATTGTTTGAAATGATGATACTCGAATCATTCCCACCGAATCCGAAGGAGTTGCACATGATATGGCGCAGCACACCAGTAGGAGTCGTCTCCACAGCAGGCACGATGCCTTCGGTCATAGGGGTACTCCATCCGACATTGGGAGGGATAATCTGATGGCGCAGTGCCAGCAGGCAGATGGTCGCCTCCACAGCACCGGAAGCGCTGGTGGTGTGCCCGGTCATGCCCTTCGTCGACGACACTAAAGGCATCTTCCCGGAGAAGACCCGCATGAGTGCACGGCTTTCGGTGACATCATTGTTGAGGGTACCGGTGCCGTGAGCATTCACATAGTCGATATCGTCGGGCGACAGTCCAGCCATCGCCAATGCCTTCTGCATGGCCAGGAAAGCCCCTTCGCCGTCGTCGCTGGTAGCCGTCTGATGGAATGCATCACAGGCATTGCCATATCCACTGAGCACTCCAATCACTTTGGCCCCACGCCGTTTGGCCGACTCTTCTGTTTCCAAGACCAGGAAAGAAGCCCCTTCGCCGAGATTGAGCCCTGCCCTGTTCTCATCAAAAGGCTTACACTGCCGGGTATCAAGAATCATCAAGGAATTGAACCCATTGAGATGAAATTTCGTGATACACTCGGAACCGCCCACCACCGCGATGTCTGTCCGCCGGCTGCGGATGAGGTTTGCCCCCAGAATAATCGCATTCAGCGCAGAAGAGCAGGCGGTGGAGATACTGGTGACAGAAGAGAAGACGCCGAACCTGTCGGCCATGAGTTCTGTGGTAGCCCCGCAGTCATGCGTATTGATATAGTCGTTCCGGAGGTTGTTGGAGAGATAGTCCTGATAGAACTGTTCGCTCTTGTCCATGCCTCCCACCGTCGTACCCGATACGAGCGCCATGGGTCCGTCGACACCATTGGTGACACCCGCCTCGTCCATGGCTTCCTGCAGCGCCAGCATTCCCATCAGTGATGTCCTTGTGGTCGGTTCTTTGACGATGCCCAGCAAGTCTTTCATCTGCTCGTCGGAGAGTTTCACCTCACCGACAGGGAATTCCTTGTGACCGGTTTTCAAATAGCACACGTCGGCTATTCCCGTTTGCTTTTGGCACAGGGATTGAAGCGTTTCCTTCTTGCCGACTCCAATGGCAGAGACAACGCCCATACCGGTGATGACGATACGGTCGTTCATATCCGTAACAGTTTATTTTGTGCGGTTTTTCTCCACAAACTCAGCCATTGTGGAAATGGACTTGAAAATTTCCTTTCCTGCTGAAGGGTCCTTTATCTTAATTCCGTAGTTTTTCTCCATCATAACGATTAACTCCAACGCATCGATGGAATCGAGTCCGAGTCCCTCGCCGAAGAGCGGGGCGTCGTTGTCGATATCCTCGGGTTTGAAGTCTTCGAGGTTGAGCACCTCAATAATCTGAGATTTCAGTTGTTGAATCAATTCTTCCATTTTACAATTTATATTAATCATTATATACTATTGTCAAATAAGCCTCAAAGAAGTCGCTGTCGTCACATTCCACCCAGCCGGTGATGGCACTTTTGGCGTAACCATCATCAAAGACGGACTGTAGCAGTTGCTGCATCAGCACCTCATCGCGCTCATCGAGCACAAAAAACGACGTCTCGCCATAATATTTGTTGCGGATGGCAATCTCGCCGGTGACGATGTTAGGCAGCGTATAGACAAAGACGGCAGGCGACGGGTAAAAATCGTTCTCGTCGTTGATGGTCTCCTGGTATCTCACATCGTCGTTGAGCGAAGCGCTCCGGTTGAACAGCACAACAGCGCGGTCGTCGCAACCAGTATGGCGGTCACCCTCGGCCTGCAGCAAGAGTTCAGAAGCGACAAATCCCAACTTGCAGAGCAAATCCATCTTGAAGAATTTGGGATAGTCACCCACATGACTTCTGTAGACCTCACTGAGCAAGTCAACCCCCTGCGACTTGGTGGCCAGTTTCCGGCCATCAACCGTCACAGAATTGGTGGTCATACACACCTGATGAGTTATTCTCATTGGTCACCTCCTTTCATAAACATCATGGCGGCATTGCATCCACCGAAGCCGGAGAGTAGTTTCACGAACCCCCGCTTCCGGGTCGTCCTGTTCGCCGCCACAACATCCAGGGAATGGGTGATGCCCGGCGACTCGAACCCTTTGGTGGCCAATATCAAGCCATTATCGACAGACTTCATGGAGATGATGGTCTCCAGAATGCCTGCAGCGCCCATGGTATGCCCGTAATATCCCTTGAAGGAATTGACGGGAATCTGAGCCAGAGAGGCCCTGTCAATAGCAAAAGCCTCCATTTCATCATTATATAATGTAGACGTGCCGTGCGCATTGATGAATGCAATCTGGTCGATGTCCTGTCCCTGCACCACATCATGCAGTGCCCGGAAACTCCCCTCGGCAGTCCGCGAAGGACCCGAGATGTGGAAAGCATCATTTCTGACAGAACCGGCCAAAGGTATCCAGGCATCAGGTCCGGCCTCATCGACCGTCTGATAGATGACCGTAGCCGCCGCCTCTCCCAGATTCAGTCCCAACCGTTCGGCATCAAAAGGTTTGCATGCCATGGGAGACAAAGCCTTGAAAGACTGGAATCCGCTGACGATGAATCTCGACTGCACTTCAGCACCTACCACGATGGCGGTATCATAGTATCCCGAGCGGAGCATCCTGATGGCAGCAATCTGGGCACTCAAGCCCGAGATGCAGGCATTCGACACCACAACGGGCCGGTTGGGACTATGGAAATGCCGTGCTATCACGTCGGCAGCCTTGCCGAGCAATACCCTATCCCGGGAAATCCCCTCAGGAACCTCATCCAGCAGGTCTATGTTCCCCTTGGTAGAGGAAATGACGAACAACGTTCTTGGGGAAGTAGTATCCACGTTAGTCTGTGCCAATGCCCTCTCCACCGATTTCACCACGATGGTCTCAAACAAGGTAAGTCCCGGCATGGTCTTTCGGTCATCCCCCTCAAAGAGGGAAGCCACGAAAGGCTCAGGAAGCCTGTGTCCCTGCGTATATTCACACAGCCGGCTCTTTCCCTGTCTCACCGCCTCAAAGTTTTCCTGAGACGAGTGTCCAAGCGGAGAGAAGATATTATCAGCAATCCCAACGATCATAGCACATTCCACATTTTTTTCCACTCCTTATAGAACTCTGGTGTACTCCACACCAGTTGGTAGTCCATATCCATGAAGACCTGCACACTGGTACCTGTTGCCATCAAATCACCTGTAGCGGTATCGTAAATCTCATAGTCGAACACGATTTTTGCCGATTCCGTCGGTCTATAGATGATATCGATTCTGGGTTTCATCCCATACGTCAATGGTTTACGGTAATGGAACTGCAAGTCCACCAGGGGAGCGAAGAAACCGAAGTCAGCGATACGCAGGTATTCGAGTTTGTACTTACGCCCAAACTCCTCGCGTGCATCCTCGAAATAGAGCGGATAGGCGCCATGCCAAACCACATTCATCGAGTCTACCTCACTGAATCTTATGTCGAAGACCTTAGAGGCCTTTAATTGGTTCTTTTCCATTATGAATGATTAAACTTGGCTTCGATGTCGCTCTGCGCGATTTTCATCTCAGCCTCAACGACGACCTCACCGTCGATTTTTATGGTGGCATTGACCAGTGTCAACTGCAATACCTCCGACACCACCTCTATCGTGGTGTGCAAAGTCTCTCCCACCTTCACATCCCTTCCCACCACCAGATGTCTCACACTCCCGATGAAGCCGAGTTTCACATTATCGGAGTTGACAAGGTTGACATACCCCATTCTTGCCGCACAAGTCTGTGCGATATTCTCAACGAGAGCGCAAGGATTGAGTATGCCATCCTCGACAAAGACATTGTCGGGTCTTACCGTGAAACACGTTGAGGTGAAAATCCGGTCGAAATGAGTCAGATGGTCAATCATGATGAACGGCGGCCTCTGCGGCAGCAACTGCAACACGTCGACATTCATGATATCAAGATTTGTCATCGTTCCAAAATTCGTAATAATTAAACCACTGTTCCGGATACCTTCTTACGATGTCCTCTATCTCGGAGGCGAAGGACTGGGCCAACTGAGCGGCCTTCTCATCACGCTTCAGTCCAGTCATATCCGTGTTGATTTTTCTCACAAAGACCCGGTAATGGTATGCCGATTCTTTCATGACGAAGAGAGCCAGCAACTCGGTTTTCCTACGGGCAGCCATGGCATAAGGTCCCAGCGGGAACTTAGCCTTCGCGCCGAAGAACTCACACTCGAGGAATCTCGGTGAGCCGAAGATTCTGTCGCCGGGAATGCTGACGATTTCTCCGCTTTGCAGAGCATCGTTCATGAGAATGACATGCGACATATCAGCCGACATGGGAATCATGTTGATATTATGCCCCCCGAGTACCCGTTGACGGTTCTCCATCACGACTTTCGCCTCACCGGAGAAGACCAGCGCATTGAATTTTTTCTTCGCTGCATTGAAAGCGTAGCCCGCCAGTTCATAGTTGCCGACATGGCTGCTCAGCACCATAAAGCCAGGCTCCTGTTCGCACAAATTCACGAAGAGGTCATTTCCCTCGATGGTGAAATCGAATTTCTTTCCTGCATAAACGGCAAACCTGTCGAGAATCACCTGTCCGAACCTGTAATGGTTGCGGTAGACATAGGCGAACGACTTCAGCACGCCATATTTCATGCGCCGTCGGAAGAAATGGTACATGGAGATGTAGCCTTTGTGAGCGAAGAGCATATAGAAAGGTATGACAAACACCGCCATGAAGGCATATACCAGCCTCAGGTTGACATGTGCAAAAATCCAAATCAGGCTTTTGTGCATCCAGTTGGTGCCGCCTGTATTACCTTTCCACTCCTCGTGCTCTATCTCCTCCATCTCGAGTCGTTTTATGCGACCTTGCTTTCAATATAATCGCAGAACTGAGCAACAGTTCTGACGTCGGCCATTTCCTCGGGCTTTATCTTAAATCCAAATTTTTTCTCCACGATGACTACGATGTCAACGAAATCGAGGCTGTCGATACCCAGGTCTTCCTTGAGTTTGGCATCATCCACGATTAGTTCCTCATCGATTTCCAAGTCATCAATCAGGAATTCTCTCACTTTTTCTTCAATTTCTGTTCTGTTCATTTTTTTGTTATTTCAATTTACATACGAATATACTATGTCCCTGTCCCAGTCCGTCATGGATTTTTTCCACTTCCAGTCCAGCCTCGGAGATGAGCCGTTTGAGGTCATCGGTATTGAACATCTTGCTGTTGCCGTTGGCCAAGGCTGTGAAATAGAGGCTGGTCATGGTGAGGCAAAAAGCGGCAGGCTCAAACCGCTGCCGGTCCCAAACGGTCTCCATGATATACACACGGCTTTTGGAATCCATGATAGCGGCTGCCCTCCTGAGAATGCTGACCACCTCGCTCTCGCCGAAGCAATCGAGGAACTGGCTCATCCAAATGACATCGTAGTGCTTGTTGGTGGGGAAAGAGTTGGAGTCATCCAGCAAGTCAGTAGCGAAAGCATCGATACGCTCTGCGCCGTCCTTTCCTGCCGTCTGCTTTTCCATCATGTCCACCTGCTGTGGCAGGTCCATGACCGTGACCTTGACATTGGGATTGTGGGTCACGCACTGCATGGCCCAGCGCCCGGTGTTGCCACCTACGTCGAGGATGGTATCCGGATTTCCAGCAAAGACGATGTCGAGCGCCTGAGCGAAAGAACTGTCGCTGTAGAAATGGTCGAATCCGAACCAACTTTTCTGCACTTGTTCCGGCAGTTGTGACAAAGCCTCATAGATAGTGGGCCATTCGCCAAAATACTTCAGTCCAGCGGGTTTTCCCTTGACGAGTGCTTCCTCGAGATCAAACCACCCCTGATAGTTGACATCATGGTTGAAATCGATGTTCACACGTGTGGCGGGGTCGTTGATGAGGAACCAACCAATCTTGGACAGTGAGAATCTGTCGGTGTTTTTGTCCACCAAGACAGACCCGATGGTCAGTGAAGCCTCGAGCAACACTTTTGCCGCATAGACAGAGAGGCCGGTCCTTTCGGCCACCTCCTCGATGGTCATACCTTCATCGCTGTCGCGCAACATATCGAGAATACCAAATTTCAGCATCAGTCTTGACACCTGAAAGACGATGGGTCCGAAAGCGATCCACTCTGCCCTCTGCTGTGCCTCACGTGCAGACAGTCTCTCTGAGGAATAGGCTTTTTCCAAAGCCGGGGATAGATTCATTTTTGTATCAGTTTAGAAATTTTTGTAAACATCCGCTTTTCCACCTATGGCCCGACGACACTTATAGACGGCCTCGGAGAAGCGGTTATTGCGTACGATTTTATCGATATTACCGTCGTGCTGCTCGAACCTGAGTTTCACCACCTTATGGCTACAAATCATATCGAGTTGCTGTTTGGTCACCACAAACTGTGGACGGATGCACATCAGCGGGAAGATTCCCCCGGGATGTCTCACGACAGCATGAGAATACGTATCCGTGTCGTTATGCAGTTCGATGACGCGCCCATTATCGAGTTTGATAAGCAAAATCCGTCCTTTCTCCATTCTTCCCAAATCCTCGATGGTGAAATTGAGGATTCTGAGAGAGTCGGAACCATCGGGAGAAATCACATAAGTCAGTCCGACGGACTCTTCATCATAGAAGCCCCGTTCGTCAGTCACAATGGTACGTACGCCGTCACGATTTGTGCGGTCGCTGCTGATACCTTGTGCTGCCACATGGATGCATCCCCCGACGAAGACGAGGAATGCGATAAAAAATCTCCTTGTTTTCATCTTCTTCTGTAGATTTTATTCAATTTCTTTCTCAGGAACGAGCCCATCAACTCGCCTGCTTCCTTATATCCATCCGAGAGGAGGTTGGTGAGCGAACCTATTCTTCCACCCATAGTTGACAGTTTGACAACGGCGAAGATTTCACCGTTCCTCTCCATGTCCCTGAACAGGTAGAGAGTCTGGTTGTTGCCATTCCGGTGCAGCCTTTGGGGAGCGATAACCATCACGAACCGGGTGGTATGTGACATATCCTCATCAGTAAGTGTTATCGGACTTTGCGACAATTCCCTGTTAGCCTTACTGACAAAAGCCTCCAGAACTTCAGGTTTCGTATCCTGGTCCCATTCTTTCAAACTGGAATTGGACTTATATATCCAAGTTTCCTCATCCATGAAAGAGTTTTCGAACTTTGTCTCCGAAAAATCCCATGTCACCAACACATAGCGGGCATCGACCAAGCGGTCGAGAGAACCATCAATCAATTTCTGCGCAGAGGCGCTCATCATCGTCATCAGCAATGATGCAAACAACAACAGTCTTTTCATGTCTAATCTACGTGTTTTGTTATAACTAAAGCAGAATTGGTGCCACCAAATCCGAAAGAGTTGCTTAATACGGTATTGACTTCCGTTTGCACCGTCTTGGTGGCTATGTTAAGTTTTTCACTATATTCGTCAGGATTCTCAAAGTTGAGGTTGGGAGCCACGAAACCGCCCTGCATCATCAGCACGGAATAGACCGCCTCACTGGCACCCGCCATCCAGCACTCATGTCCTGTCATTCCCTTGGTGGAACTAATCAGCGCATGCTCGTCGTGGAACAATCTTCCGAGTGCCATTGCCTCGAACATATCACCCTGCAAGGTACTGGTGGCATGAGCGTTGACATAGTCGATGTCAGACGGTTTGCATCCAGCATCTTCCATTGCCCTCGACATGGCGAGCACACAACCATCATCAGAAGGCTGTGATATACCACCTCCATTGGAGGAGAAGCCATACCCTACGACTTCAGCCAAGATGTTGGCTCCTCTACGGATGGCACTTTCCCGGTCCTCGAGTACCAGGGCAGCAGCGCCACCACTGGGAATGAGTCCATCACGGTCACGGTCGAAAGGTCTTGACGCCTTTTGCGGTTCATCCATCCTCTTGGAGAAAGCGCCGAGAGCATCGAAGGTCGACATGGAGAAATAGTTCACCTCCTGGGCTCCACCACAGAGCACGATATCCTGCAGACCCTGTTTGATGAGCAGGTAAGCCAGTCCTATCGAATGGCTACCGCTGGCACAAGCGGCACTCACGGTGAAATTGATGCCTCTCAGATGGAAAATCGTACTGAGATTCATGTTGACCGTGGAGTTCATCGACTGGAAAATCAGTCCAGAGCCCAACAGTTGAGAGTCATGTTTCTCCATCATGATATTGGCAGCCTCGATGACAGGTTTAGCAGAAGAATCGTTTCCGAAGATTACTCCCACTTCGTTTTTCAACAAGAAATCCTCATCGATACCGGCTTCTGCAAAAGCCTCCCGTGAAGCCATGAAAGCATATTCTGCCTCTTCCGACAGTCCGGCCCTCAAACGGCGGTGCAGCAAGCCCTTCAAAGTCGGCTGTGCTACGATTCCCGTCAGTGAAGACTGATAGCCATATCCTATACGTTCCGGCTCCACACCGATACCCGAGCGCCCCAGGCGCAAAGATTCAGCCACACTCAGTTTATCGGTTCCGAGACAGGACCAGATGCCCATTCCAGTGATTACAACTCTTCTTTCCATGTCAGTTAAGTATATAGTCCTCCGTTGATTTGTATGGTTTGTCCTGTGATATAAGCCGCCTCATCAGAAGCGAGAAATGCGACGAGCGAAGCCACTTCCTCTGGTTTTCCAAAGCGTCCCAGCGGAATCAGTTTCTTCAGTTCTTTCTCATCGAGGTCGGCCGTCATATCAGTAGCGATGAATCCTGGAGCCACCGCATTGACTGTCACCTTTCGCGCCGCCACTTCCTGTGCGAGCGCTTTTGTTGCTCCTATCACGGCAGCCTTTGCCGCGGAATAGTTAGCCTGTCCGGGCAATCCCTTGATACCCGACAGAGAAGTCACATTGATGATTCTTCCATGGCGATGGGTCAGCATGTCCTTCAACAGACGGCGTGTGATATAGAAGAAGCCGTTGAGAGACGTGTCAATCACATGCTGCCATTGTTCATCACGCATGAAGATGAGCAGATTGTCGTCACGGATACCGGCATTATTGACCAGGATGGAGACATAGTCTTCCGGATGCTTGTCCTGCCATGCAGCCAATGCTTTTTCTATCTGTTCCGGTTGTGAGATATCGAACTGCAGCAGTTCAGCGTTCCCACCCTTGGAGATGATTTCATCCCTTACCTTTTCGGCCGCTTCCGTATTCTTCAGAAAGCCAATGACAACAGCATATCCCATCTGTGCCAATTTCATGGCCACGGCCTTTCCGATACCTCTTGAGGCACCTGTCACCAATGCGTAATTCATGTTTTCCTTTTATATGTGTATGGGAGACTGGCTCCTTTTTAACCAAGGAGCCGGTCTCCGACACATGTTAGTTGTTGATATTGTTCAAATCAAATTATCTGTCCCCTGCCCAATTGAAACCAATGGTCATGAAGAAGGTGTTGTAGGAAGCATCCGAAGCATAGAAACCAGTGTCATAGTTATACCATTCATGCTCTGTAGCACCTATATCAACACCCATATTGGCATAGAGGCGGCCAAAACTGACACCACATCCGAATCTCGCTGCCGACTCCACCATTTCGCTTTCGGTGAGATATCCAAGGGTAATACCTGTGAAAGGCTGGATACAGAATTTGTCGCCAATATAAATATGATAGCTTACCAAGAGTGGTGCATAAGCATAGTGGTCATCGTGAGCGTCATTGATTGTTTCCCACTCCACTCTCTTGTTCATATAATAAGCACCAGTTTCCAAGTACAGGGGGATAGGAGCCAGACGGAAATCCATTCCGATACCACCTGTTGGGAAATAAGCACTTTTGCCTACTTCTGTATCGGTGTTCTGTGACAAACCGCCACGAATACCCATGTGAAATCTCGGGTAATCCATTCTCTGTGCATTAGCGTTGAGGGAAAGACCCATCAACATGAATGCGATAACTGCAAAAAACTTTGTCTTCATAATTAAAAATTAAAAAAATAAAAGTTTTATCTCGAAACATATTATCTGCTACCTGCCCAATTGACACCAATGGTCCAAAAGAGGGTAACGTACTGAGCCGGTGTATAATAAGAGCCGGAATCCTCCCATTCGTGCTTGGTCAAACTGACATCAAGACCCACATTGGAATAGAGGCGCCCAAAATTCATACCAATACCCACTCTCGCGGCTGCTTCAAACATCTCTGACTCTGTAAGATATCCAAGAGTAACACCTGCGAAAGGCTGCAGGCAGAACTTGTCACTCAAATAAATATGGTAACTGGCCAACAGCGGAGCGTAGATGTAATGGTCATTATAAGTATCATCATAATCCTTGTCATGATTGCTTCCCAAATCCACCATCTTGTTCATATAGAAAGCACCTGTCTCCAGATACAAGGGGATGGGAGCCAAGCGGAAATCCATTCCGATGCCTATGGTTGGGAACACACCCGGTTCACCCCTGTCGGTATCAACATTGACCGTACCACCGCCACGGATTCCCATGTGGAATCTCGGGTAGGATAACCTCTGTGCATTCGCATTGAGAGAAAGTCCCAACATCATAAAAGCAATTACTGCAAAAATCTTTGTCTTCATAACTAACAGAATTTAATAAGTATTCTATTTATAATCTTTCGCTTTGATAACGAGGCGGATATAACCCAACTCGCAACGTCCGAACTTCAATCTGTTGCTTCTATCAAATTTTCCATTCTCGGCATTGTAAGCCCTGATGACATGCTCACGTCCCTTCTTGGGACCAGTAGGATCGACCTCCACGACTTTGGAGTCGGAGAATTCATCATGATAATCCGAGCACCAGTCATAGGCAACTTTTTCACGTTTTTCCACATCGCGGAATAAGGAAGTCTGGTCATCGCAGCAGGCTGCATATTCCCACTCTGCCTCTGTGGGCAAGCGGAAGTTCTTTCCCTGATTGGCTTGCACCTTGTCAATAAAGTCGCTGACGTCATCATAATCCTCAAACATAGCCGGCTCATCGCCCTTGTTCTTGAATTTCTTGGTCAGTTCTTTGACTTGGTTGCATGTCAGTGCTTTCTCACTGATATAGAAAGAAGTGACAGCCACCTCATGGATGGGTTCGCTCTTCATCGCCCTGCTGTGAGAACCGTCAAATCCCATGTTCATCCTTCCGCCACGTACCAGCCGCATGATGACAGGTTCTCCCCCGAGGTTGACGGTGAAGGACTTGGCATATTTTCCGTTATCCGTCACCAACATTTTATCTTTGCCGAGCCTGCCGTCGCTGCTCACGTGCACGGGTTCAGCCTCTTCTTCGACCTCTTTGCGGGTCTCCTGACGAGCCTTTTCCTTAGATGTATTCTTGGAACGGGGTTCCTCTTCAACTGCTTTACTACCAGCGTCACCTCCCGTTTTGACATCCTTCACCTGTGACATGGGAATGGTGGTGGAATGTCCTGCCACAACCAATGTGATTTCCTTCAAAGGGTCAAACTTTGTCAATTCGCCCGTCAAAGTGGTGCCATTTTTCAATGTGACGGTAGCGATGCCACCAGCAGCACTTTCTTTTTCAGGAGCCGGTTTTGCTTGAGTCTTGTTGTTTTGGGACTTGCTGTTCTGAGATTTATTGTTCTGAGCCTTGCTGTTCTGTGCCGTGTTGTTCTTGGCATTCTTGCTGTTCTTGTTGTCTTTCGTCTCCTTGGCAGGCGCTGCGTCCTCCTTGGGTTTAAAAGGATCAGGCACACCCACGGCTTTGCTTTCCTGAGCCACAGGTTCCTTGTAATTCACTTTTTCCTTCTCATATTTTCCCAGTGGTTTAGCCTCTACCTTACCTTTCTTCACCCTTTTCTGGAAATCATAGAATTCAGAAGCGAGCACCATATAAGCCGCTCCATATCTTACTGTTTCGGAAGGACTCCCAGTACCTTTCATTTCTTCAAAGCCAACCACGCACTCTGTTTTGCGGGCATTGTTATTGTAGATTTCAATAGTTCCTGAAACGATGGTTCCACCGGCTTTTGCAGAAGCCCAGGGATTGAACACAGAGCCTCCGTTGCCAGTATCCAACGTCTTGACGTGCACAATCATGGAATATTCTGCGTTTTTGGCATCTGCATCCACTTTCATGCCATCCGTCTTCCTGTTCCATTGAACGGAGAAATAGGAATGGGCTTTCTTCTGGTCTTCCGGCCAATCCCTCACAAAATCATCACCACGACTTTTCAAGTATTCGTTCATAGATTTGTTGCCTTCATTGACTACTTTGGTTTCCGAATAGTCAAAGACCAACTTAGCCGTCACGTTTTTCATCAGTACCTTGGGGTCGCCTGCCTCAAGAGAAATGTCTTCTGCCCATGTGGAAATGGCAGAAAGCAACAACAGTGTTAAGGTAAACAACTTTTTCATTTTCTTTATTGTTGAGTATTTATACTAAGACGGGAAATCATCATTTTCTGTATGGATAAATCCATCAATTATCTCCATATATAGATTAGCATTCGCCTCATTTACCTATGATTGAAAGTGCAAAATTACAGTATTTCTTTAAAAATAAAGAAAAAAGCGCACAAAAAAGCCCGATTCGGGATGTTAAAACTCAGAATCGAGCTTTGATTTACAGTTTGATGTAGATTTTTCTTTTGAAAAGAATGTACCCCAACAGATAGCAGAGCAAGACAAAATAGACGGCATAGGCCAACGATGCAGCCTGTGGATAAGGCACTGCGGAATGGATGGTCTGGAACACCCAGTTGCTCACCCCGATATGCCCCAGGATGATGGCCAGGAGTTCGCTGGCCACATAGAGGAACAGCGGATTGACCCCAAAGACATGGAAGAAGGTGCACCACCGTTTTTTTCCACGAATATCAATGACATACATCAATACACCCTGCAACAAGGCAGCCAATCCACAAGTCACCATCACATAACTGGGACTCCATATCCGTTTGTTGAGCGGCAATCCATAGGAGAGCAGGAATCCGCCCATCACCAGGACAGCCCCTAAGATACAGAAAGAGAGCGTTTTATCGGTCACTGTCTTAGCCTTTTTCATGCGCATGCCGGCATAGAAGCCAATGAGCACATGAGCCACCGAGGAGATGGTTCCGAGCAATCCTTCCGGGTCGACCGGACTTTTCTGATAGAGATGGTCTGCCCCGAAGAGAGTCAAATCCACCTTCACCAAAATATTGGAGGAATCCTGTGCATACCCGTTGCCCCACAAAAGGATGGCCGAATAGATGGCCAGCAAAGCCACTATGATATGAACAATCCAACGGTGGTTGACAGTCAGGACCAGGATGGAGACGATGCCATAGCACAAGGCAATTCTCTGCAGGACAGCCCATATCCTCAGATGAGAGAAGCACAGGAAGTCACCACCTATAGCATGGTCAAACCAGTTGATACCAAGACCTATCAGGAACAGCAGTACCGTTCGCTTGACAATCTTTCTCAAGACCGGCCCTGAGAGTTTAAAATCATATTTCGAGAGTGACAGGTAAGTGGAGACACCCATGATGAACAGGAAGAAGGGGAAGACGAGGTCGCAGGGGGTTGTCCCATTCCATTCCGAATGTTGGAGCATTTCGAAAGACTCCCCATATCCATTGTTGACGAGAATCATTCCCGCCACGGTGATACCCCTTAGGATATCCAGTGAAAGAAGGCGTTTTGTTGTCATTGTGATAAGAAGTTGCTTATGTGAGGCTTACTTATTGGTGATGAGCATCATGGCCTGGCGTGCCCTGTCGATGGGGTTACCCTCAGGCGAGGCACTATAGTCATTATGTTTCAGTGTCCAAGGTTCTTCGATGGCATAATAGTCGATTTTCACCTCTTGGGGAAGGGCCATCTGGAAGAGTTCGTCAGCCGTTTTGTTTCCCATGGCTCCTGTGCCGAGCATTTCCTTGTCCGGTTTGGAGAGTTTGTCCATCTGTTGCTGCAAGGCATCAAAATAGGTTTTCCACCGCATATAGTAGAAATCGGCCAGCAGTCCCTGCCATTCCTTGTGGGCATAGTCGCGCAGTCCACCCTGGTCGGCACAGAAGCGGTTTCCCCAGGTCGTGATTTGCACCCTGGCATTCCATTCATACAAATCCTGTTCCTGCTTACTGGTCCCGCAATTTCGTGCCATTGTAGTCCATCTGCCGAGTCTGAACTCCTCTCTTGTAGCCAACAGGCTGTCCTGCATGAGCAACATCTGGAGGAAGAGGCGGGATTCCCGGTCGAATGCCTTCCGCGAGAACGACTTATAGGCGGCGATGGTGCGATGGTATTGTATGCGGGCCTGGTCGGCAAGCGCCTGCCGGGTGATGTCAACGAGGTCGTACTCAAAATTGTTGTTTCCCCTGAACTGCGCAGCGCCCTCGAGCATCAGCACCGCTGCCTGCCGGGTATCCTCCGGGTCATAATAATTCCGCATTTTCGACCAACTGGAAGCCTGGAAATTGTTGAGCGTCGGTCTTCCGCAGAAAATACTCTCATGAGGCCCCTGCTGGTTGTTGCCCACCGGACAGTTGTAGATGCTGTTGGTCAGGATTTCCCATGCCCGCTGCACCTGTTCATTGTCCGCTCCATACCTGGCTCTCACATAGTTGGCCACCCATTCCTTTTTGTCGACCCGCTCATTTCTCCAAGGCAACTCGCTCATCAGTTCAAACATCACGGGATTGTTTTCCGACCCTTCCATCGTAAATCCTATGCCCGTCAGTTTGGTGGCAAGAGGATGGGTTTTGGTGGAATAGAAATTGTCGATGAGTTGGTCCATACGTCCGTGGAGTCCCACGTTAGCCCCGAAATTCTCGAGCATGCAGAAGAGCCACGAATGCTGTCCATAGCCTTGCTCACGTTTCCAGATAGAGGGTGCGCCCCACATCGGCCGGCATTCGCTGAAGAGGTCAAGAATCAGGACATCCCCCACAGAGAGGGCATCCAACATCTGAGGTCTCGGGTTTTCGGTCCATCCCTGCACCACCCATGTAGCCTTCGGGTTGGCCGTTTTCATGGCTTTCTGCAGAGCGATGGCGGCAGCCCCGTAATCGATGTTGCTGTCATCATTGCTCTCGTGGAAGGGGTCGATGGCATAATAGTCGGCTTTTCCAAAGAGTTTGGTAAGGTGTTTGTAATAGAGGCTGGCGATTTCATGGAACCTCGGGTCGGTAGGCAGCAAGTTGGCCGGTCTCTGGAATCCGTTCCATAGTCCGGCATCAGCCACATTGAGTCCCAACTTTTCCTTGGCATCATGGGGCACCATCCCGCAATAACCGGGGAGCACGGGCGTCATTCCCCACTGCCTCATTCTGGCAAGGATTTTCTTCTGCAGCATCTCCTGTCTTTCATACCACGACTTGGGCAAGGGTCCTCCCCACCCTTCCAGGTTGTTCATCTCCCACCAGGCGAGGAAGGCCGGTCCGGCGATGAATTTCCCTATCTCCTCCTCGGAATAGCCCAATTGCAACAGCATATTGTGCCAAACGCATTCCTCACCTACGATGGCCAAAGGCATGTTTACACCATGCAGCGCCATCCAGTCGATTTCCTTCTGCCATCTTTCCCAATCCCAGAAAGCCATGGTATAGGAAAACGTGCAGTAGTTGAAATCGTATCGGAGTTTCAGGTCTGTCTCATGCCGCTCAGGTTGTTTCACCACGGGCAGATTCTCCGGCAGTCTGGCCTGCATGTTGTTCCACGTAAGGTGAACCCCCGCATAATACTTGAGATACCAATGAACGCCGGTGGCGACATTCACCCAGGTATTTCCAGAGACTTTTACCTTTTTCCCCTCCTGTTGGATACAAAAGAAATCACGGTCGGCTTTCACCAGTTGAGTTTTGAATTTGGCAGAAGCCCCCTTGTCGATACGCTCAAGCAGTTGGTCAACGGGATTGGCCATCAACACGTTGACAGCAAGACAAGCGAAGGCTAAGAACAGTTTGCGCATAGTAAAGAATTATGGGTTTTGCAATGGTTTAGAAGACATCACCGTGTGGAGCACGGAACCAGAAAGGATGTCCCCGTGAGAAAAGACAGGCGAATCGAGCGGTTTGCCGTTGAGGGTAGTCCTCACCACATACGGGTGGTCGGGTGCCGCATGGTCGGCCACCAGTCGGAACGAGCGTCCATTCTCCAAGTTGAGATTGACCTTGGAGAACAAGGGAGTCCCCATCATATACTGCGTTGTGGCCGGACAAACAGGATAGAATCCCATGGCAGCAAAGACATACCAGGCCGACATCTGTCCGGCATCATCATTTCCTGACAAGCCTCCGGGAGAGTCGTTGTATTCGGTGAGCATGATGTGCCG
>CACXDY010000354.1 GCA_902766505.1 uncultured Prevotellaceae bacterium | reverse complement strand
TTCCTCCATGGGTGGCTTGTTCACGAATGGAATCTACTTGAACAGACGTTTCAGCTGGAAATGACCATATGCCCGCAGGAACTTCATCTCAGCAGTACGTTGTTGTATGGTGGCATTTTCCTGGTCTGCACTGGCAAGGATATCAAGCGACAGACTGACACGTGAGAGATAATTGTAGAATCTGTTCCATATAGAACTGAATGGCCAGTCTGTAGTCATCACTCCGACGCTCTTTTCCAAGCGGTGGAAAGGTTCGCCGTCTGAGAAGTCAGAACCGCCTACATAAGCGTCGTCTGAACGAGTGTCGTAGTTCCAAAGCGAGAAAGAGGCGTTCATATCTTCAATTGAAACCAGTCCGGCGTATGCAGAGATTAGCACATTGTCGATATACTCAGGGTCTTTCACCTCATCCTGAGTCAGCGTTGCTTGCGGAACTTGTTCTTCAAGAAAATCAGAGCAAGCTGTAAGACCGCAGATGAAGCAAATTGCGAAGATAAATCTATATGTCGTTTTCATAATCCTTGCTATTATTAAAATGAAACATTGAGTCCAAATGTAAGATTGAGAGGTATTGGATAATTGAATCCTGGGTTCTCAGGGTCTGCACCGGTAAACTTGCCGCTCTTGATGGTCAGCAAGTTCTGAGCCGATGCATAGATACGGACACGGTCCAAGTGGAGCTTGTCTATAAGATTCTGAGACAAGTTGTAGCCCAACTGTATGGTGCGCATCTTTGCATAGCTGCCATTTTCAATATAATAAGAAGATACGCGGCCTTCGTTGTTTGTATCCGAAGTAGTGAGTGCAGGAATGTTGCTGCCTGTATTGGCTGAGCTCCATGCATCCAAAGCGCGGACACCTTTGTTCAAATATGGCACGTTGATTGCTGAGTTTGCCCAAAAGTCGGTCTGTGACTTATAGCCACGACAGTCTACATCAACACCCTGCACACCTTGCCAGAACATTGTGAAATCCCAGTTCTTATACTGCAGGTATACGTTCAAACCCCAGGTGAAGTCTGGTGTCGGGTCGTAGATCCAGTCTTGGTCTTCTTCAGTAATCCTGCCGTCACCATTCAAATCCTTATAACGGATGCGGCCAAGACCAGCACCTTCTTGTATGGCATGGTTGTAAATCTCTTCCTGACTCTTGAAAATACCATCGTAGATGTAACCTACCTGTGAGAACATCGGATGACCGACGACACTCTTTACACCATTGCCACCGTATTTACCATTGGCAGCAACGGTCTCTGGTAATTTGGTAATCTCATTAACATACTTGCTGATATTTCCGTTGATATCCCAGGAGAAGCCGCTTGGCAGACGATGACGGTAGCCAACACTCAACTCCCAACCATTGTTCTTCATCTCACCTGCGTTAATCCATTGGCCAGAGCCCTCTCCCATGGCGGCTATGCCCTCCATAAAAAGCAAGATGTCTGTGGTTTTTTTGTTAAACCAATCGAAACTTCCGTAAAGGTCGTTTCTCAAGAAAGCAAAATCCAAACCAATGTTATGCTGGGTTGTGGTTTCCCACTTGATGTTGTCATTGCCACGTTGATTACGCACGTAACCATTATCGAGGTCGTAGCCGCCGTTTTTACCAGCTATATCATAAGAAGAACCAGCCTGACCACTTCCCCAAAGACCTGTCGACACCACCGACTTATAAAGCGTATAACGTGCAGTATTCGAAATCTCTTGGTTACCTGTCTGTCCCCATGAATAGCGTAGTTTCAAGTTGTCAAGCCAACCTCGGGTCTTTTCCATGAACTTCTCTTCTGAGATACGCCATCCTGCACTGAAAGAGGGGAATGTACCATACTGATTGTTGGAACCGAAGCGGCTTGATCCGTCACGACGAATAGTGAAGGATGCCAGATACTTCTCATCGTATGTGTAATTTACCTTTCCAAAGAATGATACAAGGCTAAATCCTTCTCCAAAACCCTCGGCTAATTGACGGCCGGCGCCAGCGGATGGCCACATGTAGTCTGTATTCAGAATTGCCAGGTCATATCGCTTGGCACTACTCATCTTATAGTCCATACGGTTTACCTCAGTACCAATCATAGCATCACCACGATGCTTGCCGATCTCCAGATTGTAGGTGGCAATGGCATTCCACATCCATCGCATGGTGTGCTCCTGTTTGTCTTCTACTGCAGAGTCTGTACGCATTACCTTACCGTTGGCAATAGGATAAGTAAAGAAACGCTGCTCCTTTTGTGTGTAGTCCATACCAAGGGTGGTGCGAATCATAAAGTTCTTAAATGGGGTTATGCTTAAGTGAACGTCACCAAACATACGCCACAGAGTATATTTGTTGTCTTTCGTGTTGTCTATCATACTTAACGGGTTCTCTCGCTCAGAGTATGCACCAAGAGCTTGCGCGTATTTGCCATTCTCAGCATAGATGGGGAAATTGGGGTTGAACTCAAGAGCGTGCTCCAAGACGCCACCGGGTGCGTCAACTCCAGTTGTGCGGTTGACGGTAAAGTTCTCGCCAATCACAACTTTCTCATCAAAGAGCTTGTAATCAGCATTTGCACGACCAGAGAGACGGTTGAACCAACTATCCTTGATGGTACCTTGGTTGTCGTAGTATCCGAGAGAGAAGAAAGAGTTTCCTTTATCAGAACCATTGCTGACAGATACATTATACTGCTGAACCACACCAGTTCGTGTAATCTCGTTAAACCAGTCTGTGTCACCAGCACGTACAGAGGCGTTCTCGTCAAGGAACATGTTCATGGTCATCTTGTTAAGCACTGGATTTCCATTTGCATCGTAACCCCAATCGTAATTGTAGCCCAGATTGTTGTTGCTAGGATTCAAACCATCGTTCACACAGGCCTGCCAATAGGCTCTTCCCCATTCGCTGGCATTCATCGTCTCAATCTTGTTGGTGTAGAAAGAAGTGGCTAAACTACCATCGAAGTTTACCTTCACTTTGCCGTCCTTGCCCCTCTTGGTGGTGATGATGATGACACCGTTGGCAGCTCGGCTACCATAGATAGAGGCTGAGGCAGCATCTTTTAGAACCTGAATGCTCTCGATGTCATTTCCGTTCAATTCGTGCATGCCTGCCTTTGTGGGAACACCGTCGATGATGTAAAGCGGGTCGTTGTCATTCAACGTTCCTACACCACGGATACGAACCGTAGCGGCACCTGAAGGGTTACCGTCGGCGGTAATGTTCATACCCGGTACACGACCTTGTAAAGCCTTCATCGGGTTGTTTTCGTTTTGCTTGGCTATTTCACTTACACTTACCGTCGAGATAGCTCCCGTCAGGTCGGCTTTGCGTTGAGTGGTATAACCTGTAACCACCACCTCTGCCAATTCGTTGGCATTCACAGTCAGTTGGACTTTCATACCAGGGGTAGCGGCAATTTCCACAGGATCGTAACCGATGTAGGTAATCACAATAATGGCGCCTTCTGCAACATTTAACTTGAAATTTCCATCGAAATCGGTTACGGCTCCGTTCGTTGTTCCTTTCTCCATCACGGTGGCACCGATGACGGTTTCGCCGGTCTCATCGATGACCGTGCCCGTAATCTCCGTTTGCGCGTACATTATAGTACATGCAAAGATGAGCAAGGTGCTCAAAAGTAATCTCTTTAGTTCTTTCATTGTGTTTAGGTTTAGGAAAAAAATATTTTTCATAGTTGCAAATTTAATCTGGATGGTGCAAGGGTGATGTCATTTTTCGTTCTTAGGCTGCAAATTATGTTGCAGTGTAACATTTTTGCGAGTGAATGAACGATTTTTGCAAGTTCATGGCTGCGACTTGTATTACTTTTGCAATGTCAATCATAAAGATGGCACGTTAGGTTATTAGTTGATATAATTATTTTAGGTTAGCAAAGAAAAAAGGTGTGGACGAAGAGCGTTTCACTTTCGAACCAGGTCTGCGACAACCTCAGAATAGATGAAACGACAGTCCACACCATTATTCTTTTTATGGTATAGGCTCTGCACTCTCTACTCTATCCCCAAGGTCGCAGTTTGGTTCGAAAAGAGTCAGCAACGCTGATAATCCAAAATGTCAAAACCCTCTTACAAAGGTTCTATCGGCAAATTTAGTGTTTTTTTTTGTACTTTGCAATAGATAAAGGCAATATTTCTTATTTTCTTACATCACCAGGCACTTTCCCGTATTCTTCCTTGAAGCATTTGGTGAAGTATGAGGGGGAGGTAAATCCCACTTTATAAGCAATTTCGCTGACCGAAAGGTCACTTTCGACCAAAAGTCGCTGGGCTTCGGAAAGCCTGGCCTTGCGCAGCAAATCCACGGGCGAGCATCCTGTGAGCGCCTTTACCTTGCGGTAGAGTTGCACACGGCTGAGATTCATCTCCGCACCGATGTCCTCGACACTGAGGTTGCTGTCGGCCATCTTCTCTTCCACAATGGCTTTGAAGCGCAGAATGAACGCATTTTCCTTCACCTCGGCCTTAGGCTCTTCGGCTTTTGGCTCTTTGGGCTCGTTGCTGCTCCATAGATTCCGCAACTGTATACGGCTTTTCAGCAGGTTGCTGATGCGGGCGAGAAGCAGGTCTGCCTGGAAAGGCTTGGTGATATAGGCATCGGCTCCACTCTCGTAACCTTCTATCTGATGCTTGTTGAGTGCACGGGCAGTAAGCAGGATGACCGGGATATGGCTGGTCACATAATCTGTCTTGATATGCTGGCAAAATTCCAGACCATTCATCACGGGCATCATCACGTCGCTCACAATGAGGTCAGGCACTTGTTCGCGGGCCATGCCAAGTCCTTCTTGTCCGTCGGCGGCTTCCAGTAGATGGTAATGGGGTTGAAGGATTGTCCTGAGATAGGTGCGGATGTCTGCGTTGTCATCCACAATCAGCAGGGTGGGAACTTCTGCCTCACTCACGGCCGGGGTGGCATCTTTCTCTTGTCCTTCTGTGATTTGCGTGACCATCATCTCGTCCTCTTCTTGCTGCTGAATATCGGGTATGGATGCTCCGATTTGCACGTCGAGAATTTTGTTGACCAGTTTGGATAGGTTGGTGGTGTTTCGCCTGACGATGGAAAACAACTCGGTGGTCTTCTCGTCTGATTGTCGGATGGCGGTGGTTTTGGCCAGTTGGTTCAGCGGCCCTTCTATCAAGGTAAGTGGCGTGCGCAACTCATGGGCCGCTTGTGTGTAGAAATCCAACTTTTCCAACTCCATCTTGGTGCGTTCCTCATGCAGACGGAGTCGTTGGATGTTGTATCGGTAGATGATGACGGCTACAATCAGCAAAAGGGCGATGAGGGCGATGGCCATCAGCGTGATAATCCGCTGGGTGTCGAGTTGTTGGAGATAGTGGTCCGAACGGCTGTGTAATTGGTCAAGATATCCCGACTGCTTGACTATCTCCTCGTTCTGCATGAGCAGCACATTGGCATTCTCCTTGGTGACGAGGGCAGACATAAGCCGCACTTCCTTTTCGTAAGGATTGCCTTCGAGAATATCGACTGCCATCTGCAACAACTGGTCGCCGTGGGTCGGGTAGATGTAGGTAGCATCAAGGATGGAGTCGCGTACCAGACGGATACCTCCGTTCTGGCCAGGCAGACCATCGATGCCACAATATCGGGTGGTGGATGATTTCAAGGCTTTCCGGGCTCCCATGGCCATGCGGTCGTTCTGACCGAAGACGAAATCGATATGGGAGAGGTCGCCCTGATAGTCTTGAATGGCTTTGACGGCACTTTCTTCCGTCCAGTCTCCCTGCAGGGTGGCCACAAACTCAATGCCGGGATGGTTGTCCAATGCTTCAGCAAACCCGTTGTGGCGCTCTATGGCTGGCGACGAACCTTTCAGTCCCATGATTTCGAGCACCCGGCCCTTGCCATGCAACCTGCCTGCTATGTATTCTCCCATCATGCGTCCCATCTCATAGTTGTCGGCACTCATGAAGGCTGTATATTTTTGCGAACTGGTTTTCCGCTCAAACACAATGACGGGTATTCCCTTGTCGAAAGCCCTGTCAATGGCCGGCGTGATGGTCGCCATCTGGTTGGGGGCTACAATCAGCAGGTCGATACCTGTTTCCACAAGACTGTCTATCTGCTGCACCTGCCGCTCATCGCTGTCGTAAGCAGCGGCAAACCGCAGTTCCACGTTTTCATGGAAATAGGCTCCCATCCTCAGTTCTGCGTTCTGTTTTTCACGCCAGATGTCTTCAGAGCATTGGGATATACCTATTTTATATTGCTTGGAACTTGTCGTGCAAGCGGTGAGAAGGGTAATGAATAATATAGCAATAAGTGAAATATTTCTCCACATATCTCTTTTTTTTTTGCAAAGATAATGAAAAATTGGTCGCAAAATTAGATACAGTGCAAAAGAATTATTGACATTTTTGAA
>CACXDY010000353.1 GCA_902766505.1 uncultured Prevotellaceae bacterium | reverse complement strand
GAGGGCATTTACTGGATAAGAAACACCACCCCATATTCACCCGAAAGAAGGAAAACCCACCCAAAAGAGAAAACAACAACTCAAAAGGGTAAAAACCCACTCGAAAGAAGGAAAATCAAATATCATCTATATGACAAAGAAACTGTTTCTATTGATAGCCGCCTTGTGCATGACCGCACAGGTGACTTTGGCGCAGGGCACCGACGACCTTGCCTATGTGAAAATGACAGACATGCCAGATGCACTGTATTTCCTGCCTGAACCACCCGACACGACGAGTTACATCTTCATCGACGACATGGCTCAATGGCAATGGGGCAAGACCATGCGCTCCACAGCGCGGGGCGCACAGGCCAGCCGCGAGTCGCGGTGGCAGCCCGAGGTCATGCGCATGGTGATGGCTGAAGCGCTGGAACTCGACACCATCAGCAATGAGCAGACTCCTGCTCTCAGCCGCCTGCTGGAAAAGGCTTACAATACCGGCGACCTGAGCACCGCCAAAGCGAAGGATATGTTATTCCGCAAACGTCCGTTCAACCAAATCAACGAGGCGCTGTGGGCGCAGTATGACGATGAGTTCCTGTTCACCAACAGTTCCTATCCCTCTGTCCACGCCGCATTCGGATGGGCCACGGCACTGGCGTTTGCCGAGATGTGGCCAGCCCTGCAGGATACCATCATGCGCCGCGGTTATGAGTTTGGCGAGAACCGGGTCATCACCGGTGCCCATTGGCAGAGCGATGTCACCGCTGGTTACCTCTTTGCCGCTGCCGCCATCGCCCGCGCCCACTGCAACCCCGACTTCGACGAGGATATCCGTGCCGCCCGTGCCGAGTATGCCCGTATCAAGGGGGTGACACTGACCAATGATTTCCCCTTCAGCGAGGAATTCGACGTGCCCCACGGCGAGCGCATCCTCAACAATCCTGTCGACACCACTTCCGCCCGCTATATGGCCGACCTGATGTTGTACTGGAGCAACAAACCCATCCGCTATACCGACCGTGGCGAAATGGCCCGGATAGAGGCGGAGTACAGCGTCAACATGATGCTGAAGGTGATGGGCGAGGCCATCGGTCTCCAACTCACCGACGAAGGCACCCCCGCCATTACACAGTTGATGGGCTATGTGCTCGAAAAAGCCAGCGAAACAGCCGACCGTCTGAAACCCATCCGTTTCCGCAAGCGCCCCTTCGTGCAACTCAGCGAACCGTCGTTTGTGGCGGGCGACGAGGAGAAGGAGCGTGGCAAGAGCAGTTTCCCTTCAGGCCACACCAATTTGGGATGGGCCGAGGCTCTGGTGATGGTGGAGGTGGCACCCGACCATCAGAACGAGATTCTGCGACGCGGCTATGAGTACGGCAAGAACCGCCTGATTGTGGGCTATCACTGGTACACCGACATCGAGGCCACCCGTCAGATGACGTCAGCCCTTGTGGCCCGCCTCCATACCGACCCCACATTCCGTGAACTGCTGGCTGCCGCACGCGCTGAATATGAGAGAATCACCACCGGCGTTCCGGCGGTCTCCATCTCAGTGAAACCTGCAGAAGGGCCGCGTGCCTACCGCCTCGACGGCATCCCTGCCACCGAGAACACCCAGGGCATCGTGATAGAAAACAATAAGAAATATGTGAGACATTGATATCATTAGGGGGGGCCAAAAAGCCCCCCCTAATAGTATCTCAGAATAAGATTTTTAAAATGACTCCGCCGTTGGCGGGGAGTGTGATGCTCACCGGGATGTCGGGTGAGAGTGTCAACTGTCGGGATTGACCCGACAACAGGTCGGTTGCCTTGTATTCTCCTTCAGGGATTTGGAGATAGTCGAAGGCGTGCTGGGGCAACACGACGGGACATTCCCTCACGCTCTCATCGAAATTGGCGACGATGAGCATCAGTTGTCGGTCGTATTTGCGGAGGAAGGCGAACTGTCTGTCTGAAATCTGCGGATTCACATACATCAGGTCATAGAAACAGCCTTCCCTCAGGGCATCCTCCTGGTTGGCCAAAGAGAGCAGTTGGGAATAGTCTTGAAGCAATTCCCGCTCTTCCCGTTTCATTTTGCGGCGGTTGTAATATCCATGCTGCAATGTCGACAAGGCCCAATAGTCGAAAATGGTCGTCCGGCCGTCTGTCCCGCTGAATCCCTCGCGGTCCATCCCCCTCTCTCCCAATTCCTGTCCGGCATACACCATGACGGGTGAGGAGTTGAGACACGTCAGGACCAACATTCCCGGCCATCCCCTGCGGGCATCTGCCGCAAAGAAATCGCTGGCGATACGTTGTTCGTCGTGATTCTCAAGGAAATACAGCATGTGGGAGAGGATATCATCGTTGACCTGCCACTGGCGGGTGATGTCGGCGGCGGGCCGACGGTAACCAATCACATCCCTCACACAATCATACATGCCCACCTTGTCGTACAGATAATCGAAACCGGCATGGAGATAGGTGCGGTATTGGGCGGGGTCGTACACCTCGCCGATGAACAACGTGCCCGGATAGGCAAACTTCACCTTGTCGGTAGCCCAATGCCAGAAGGCAGCAGGCACCATCTCCGCCATGTCGCACCTGAAGGCGTCAATTCCCTTGGAGGCCCAGAAGAGGAGGATATCCGTCATCTTCCCCCAAGTATCGGGAATGGGTGAGAAATGCTCCGAACGGCCTCCCGCATCGCAATAGTCGATGCCATAGTTGAGTTTCACCGTCTCATACCAGTCGTTCATCCCCGGGCGGCTGCCAAACTGGTCGTTGCCCGTGGCCCTGGCCGGACATTCCTCATACTCCTGAGCGTCGTCATGCGGCAATTCGGAGGTATCCAGCGGCTGGTCCCAACAATAGTAGAAATTGTTGTTCACCGAGAAATGGAGGTGTGGGTCATCGTCGGCCCCCAAGTCCCTGACGGTGTCGGGCTTGGCTATCGACCGGTATTCGCGCGCCACATGATTGGGCACGAAATCGATGACCACCTTCAGCCCTGCCTGATGGGTGCGCTGCACGAGATTGACAAACTCCTCCATCCTCTTGTCTACATCGACGGCGAGGTCGGGGTCCACATCATAATAGTCAGTGATGGCATACGGCGAGCCAGCCTTACCCTTCACCACCATCGGTGTCTGTCTCGGGATGCCATATCCCGTATAGTCTGTGGTGGTGGCATGACGGATGATGCCCGTATACCAGATATGCGTGGCACCAAGCGTTTTGATTTTGGCAAGGACGGCCTCGTCGATGTCATTCATCTTCCCACACCCGTTCTCCGCCATGGTGCCGTTGGGCACGAGCGAAGTCTGCTGGTTTCCGAACAGGCGTGTGAAAATCTGATATATGATGGTTTTTTCTTTCATTGTATACCGTGGGCGGTCACTTCCTTACTGATACGGCCAATCATTCCCTGAAGAGCCTTGCCGGGGCCGCACTCGGTGAAGTCGTCGGCACCGTCGGCAATCATGTTCTGGACACACTGCGTCCATCTCACGCTGCTTGTCAACTGGGCGATGAGGTTTTCCTTGATTTCCTTGGGGTCGGTGTGAGGCAGACCATCCACGTTCTGGTAGATGGGGCATTGGGGTTCCTTCACCTCGGTAGCCTCGATGGCTTTCTGCAACTCATCCTTTGCAGGCTGCATGAGAGGTGAGTGGAAAGCACCACCCACAGGGAGGGGAAGAGCACGTTTGGCACCAGCCTCCTTCAGACGCTTGCATGCCTCGTCGATAGCCTCCACATTACCCGAAATCACCAACTGTCCGGGGCAGTTGAAGTTGGCAGCCACCACCACATTGTCGTCGGTGCTTACCTCCTGGCAAATCTCCACCACCTTGTCATCGGGCAGTCCGATGATGGCGGCCATGGTCGACGGGGCAGCCTCACAAGCCTTCTGCATGGCCATGGCACGGGCATAGACCAGACGCAGACCGTCCTCGAAATTCAGTGCTCCTGCTGCCACGAGTGCGGAGAACTCGCCGAGAGAGTGACCGGCGGTCATAGCCGGCTGGAACTCATCGCCCATGCACAGTGCGCTGATGACACTGTGAAGGAATACGGCGGGTTGAGTCACCTTGGTTTGCTTGAGTTCCTCGTTGGTGCCCTCAAACATGATGTCGGTTATCCTGTAGCCAAGAATGTCATTGGCTTTCTCAAAAAGTTCCTTGGCCAGCGGGTTGTTATCATACAAATCCTTACCCATGCCAACAAACTGTGCTCCCTGTCCGGGAAAAACAAATGCTTTCATCTTTTTACTTAAATAATTATCAAAAATCCCGACATGCCCATATAGAGGCAGGCCGGGATTAATATTAATAAAACTGCTTTACAGTAGGTTTTACTCTGCTTCTGGAGCCTCTTCCTCTTCGGTTGGAACCTCGAAGTCCTCAGCCTCGGGCTCTTCTACTGCCTCAGGCTTCACTTCCTCCTCTACGGGAGCAACTTCTTCCTTGTTCTCAGCAACCACGATGACGGGAAGTTTCACCTCCACATCCTTGAAGAAATGTACGGTAGCCTCATACTCACCCACGTGCTTGATGTCGCGCATGGTGATGATTTTGCGGTCAACCTCAATACCCTTCTTGGCGAGTTCGGCAGCCACGATAGCGGCATTCACAGAACCATAGAGCTGGCCAGTGGAACTAACCTTGGCAGCCACCTCAACGGAAACACCGTCGAGTTGAGCGGCACGCTTCTGAGCGGCAGCCTTCAGAGCCTCAATCTTGTGAGCCTGCTGTTTCAGATTCTCAGCGAGCATTTTCAGAGCAGCGGGAGAAGCAATCACACCCTTTTTCTTCGGGATGAGGAAATTGCGTCCGTATCCGTCCTTAACTTCTACCACATCGTTCTTGTATCCCAGACCGACGATGTCTTCTTTCAGAATAATCTTCATAATGGATCCTCCTTTAGTTTATTTCATCAAATCGGTAACGTAGGGCAACAAAGCGATTTGGCGGGCACGCTTGATAGCGGTGGCCACACGGCGCTGATATTTCAGTGAAGTACCTGTAATACGACGGGGCAGGATTTTTCCCTGCTCATTCAGGAATTTCTTGAGGAACTCAGGATCCTTGTAGTCGATATACTTGATACCGCTCTTCTTGAAACGGCAATACTTTTTCTTCTTGGTGTCGACTGACGGCGGGGTCAGGTAGCGGATTTCTGTATCTTTCTCTGCCATGATTTAAGCCTCCTCTTTTTTACCTAATTTGTTACGTCTCTTCTCAGCATACTGAGCAGCATACTTGTCGAGTTTCACAGTCATGAAACGGATGATTTTCTCGTCGCGGCGATAGCCAGTCTCGAGAGTCTTGATCACTGTTGGCTCAGCCTTGAACTCAATCAGTACATAGAAGCCTGATGATTTCTTCTGGATCGGATAAGCCAATTTCAGTCTTCCCCAGGCCTCTTCATTCACAATTTCAGCACCGTTGTCGGTGAGAATTTTCTTGAATTTAGCGACCGTTTCCTTCATCTGATCATCAGACAAAACGGGAGTCAAAATGAAAACGGTTTCGTATTGATTCATTGTAAAAATTAATAAAACAGTTAATAAAAAATGCACCCCTTCGCGAAATGCGGTGCAAAGTTACTGCTTTTTCTTCACCCGACAAAATATTTTTCGTAATTTTGCCTTCAAAAGGCCAAGAAGATGAAAAAATTACTGCTCAAATGTGGTATTCCACTGATGTTGACGGGTGTTGCCATGCTCGCAGTGGGATTTCCCACCCATTTGGTGGACCACAATTCCTATCTAATCGCCACCCTCATCATTGTCATAGCCGGACTTTTCCTACACGTCAGAAAAACCAAAAACGACAGCCGATATTAAAGTTACATGAGCGCCAAGGCGCATACCAGAGGACAATAACGAGCGAAGCAACGTTAAACCCGCATACCAGAGGACAAAAAACAATAACGAGCGAAGCAACGTTAAGGCCGAGCCACACCCTCACGCCAAGGTGAGCGAAGCGAACAAAAACAAGAACACCGCGACCGCTTCTAAGGATGATGATTCTTTTGCCCTTGCAGGGCGCATTTTTATATCACCTTGTCCCCAGGGCGTTGCCCTG
>CACXDY010000352.1 GCA_902766505.1 uncultured Prevotellaceae bacterium | reverse complement strand
GGGGTCTTCATAGACATCCTTGTCGCTGTGAGAGAATTTCAGCATCTTGTTGACGGCAGATTCCTTCCAGTCGTTAGGACCGCCCACTATGTAGTAGTTCTGTGAAATCTGCGGAGCTTTTGGAATACCGGTGATGTGGAACACGTCTGATGTGGCGGTTTTCACGGTCGTCTGGCCATTGGTCAGCCACATGCTCACGGTAGCCTCGATGGCGCGTTCCACAGGTCTGCGGCCAAAGTTGCTGACGATGTAGTTCTGCAAGTCGGCGGCCGACATCATGCCGTCAGCGCCAATGTCAAACGTCTGATCACCCAATGTGATGGTATAGAAGGGTGTATAAGAAGCATCGGTGGAGGTGGGTGCAGAGATGTTGCAAACCTTCACCATCTCGTCGGTGACGTTGTTGAAGTCGATGACGCCCACCGTGGATATGCTGCCGTCGCCGAAAGAAACCTTTTCCGGCTGTCCAACAACCTGTGGGTCAAGCCAGTCTTTGTAGTCCTCGGTGCATGCTGCCAACGAGGCTACAAAAACCAATCCTAATAATATTTTCTTAGTCATAATAATATTTTCATTTAATGAATTGATGGTAGTGTGTTGTAACCTCACTTTACTGTTTAATGAAACGGATGTAGCCTGTGATATCGTTGAAGATAATCAGGTATTTTCCTGCCTCGTCTATCTTGAGATTGTCGCCATTGCCTACGCCATAGACATACATGCCCTCACTGTAGGGAACGAACGAGCCGCCCTTGTTGAAATCCCAGGAGCCGGCCTGCTTGACTTTCATCTCGTCTCCGGCATTAAAGTCTTTGGTGATGTACCAGTCATGGTTTTCCCAGCCGGATGAGCAAGGAGTCATCTCTTCGTCTGCCCATTCATTGAACGAGCCAGAGATGGCCATTCCGCTGAAGACAGGAGCCGATGACTCGTATTTCTCAATCTTGAGAGCGGTTGTGTTATCACCAGCAGCGGCTTTTGCAAGTTCTGCCGTGTTGAGAGTCACTTTGTAGAGGCCCGGCTCGTCGACTGTGATGTTGCCTGAGCCACCGTCGTTCTTGACGAAGCCGCCATCGTTCTGACCGATTTGGTTCTCCCAGTTGTCTGTGAGGGACCCGCGGAGTTTGAAGCCGTTTCCGCTGAGATAGCCAATCCATTGGATCTCACCTTGTCCGGTCTTGTTGTCATATTCCGCACCATCGATGGTTTGCATTGGGATGACACACTTGCCCATATTACCACCCCATGAACCGTCGGCGATGTCAGCACCGATGAGCCACCAGATCTCTGGGTCGGCAGGTTTCAATTCAACATAGTAGGGTATGGTGTTCAGTGTGACAACGTTGGAGTAGATAACACCATATTCCTTGAATGATGCATCACGAATGGCAGACTTCACGCGAACGGAGAGCGGTAATCTTTCCGGAGTGGTTGTCTCCGTCCATCCGCACAGCTGAAGCAGCTGGCGGTTCAAGTTCTGCAGATTGATGTTCACGTCCTTGCCACTACTGAAGGTCTCGTTCACATTGATGAAGTCAGCACCGGTGTTGTCCTCGAGAGCCTCATCGAAAGCCTTGTTGAACTGACCTGTAGGTGAGACTTGCACGGTATAGGTGGGCACCATGGGGGCATTGAAATCGTTGTAGGGTGTTGGTTGTGACCATGTGAGCGCTACCGAAGGAGTTTTCTCCATATCCACAAAGCCGGTGATGGCAGGCTCATTGAGCACAAACGTAGTGGGCGTGGCTATGGTGGGGTTTGACTCGTTGTCATCCTCACAGGAAGTGAGTAAGAAGAGCCCTGCGGCAGCCAGCAGTATGGTTGATTTGAATATTGTTTTCATAACTGTCAATTATCAATTATCAATTTGGAATTCTCTTTATCAATAGCCTTCATTCTGAACGAGGTTGGGGTTGGCGTTCATGTCGGATGACGGGATGGCAAAGAGGTTGCGGTAAGCAGGAAGGCTTGCACCATTCTGTGCGCCACCCTTCCATTCCCATACATACTGGGCACTATTCTGGCCTCCATAGTATCCGTAGCGGATGAGGTCGGTGCGGCGGAATCCCTCGAAATAGAGCTCACGGGAGCGCTCGTCGAGAATCTGGCCGAGAGAGTAGCTGCTCACTGTGCTGGTGTGGGCACGTTGGCGGAGGGCATTGATGTATTCAGCACCTGCGCTGCTTGTTGTACCACCATTGAGCCGTGCATCAGCCTCTGCGGCGATGAGGTAAGCCTCAGCAGAACGCATCAGGAAGAAGTCGGTGTCGATAAACTGTGAGTTGTGGGCATTGCCATTTCCAGCATAGGTGTTGCGGAATTTGCCAATCGAATAGCCAGAGGTAAACTCGGTTGGAGTGCTGATGAAGAGTTCACGGCCTACTCCGAAGAACAGGGCACGGTCGTCTCCAGCAGCCTCGGCTGTCTCCTGGATAGTCAACTGCGGTGCATCGTTGTTGGGGAAGAACTTGGCAACGAGAGCACTGCGTGCACGGTTACCTGCCCAGTTCTCGCTGGTGCCAAATGAGCAGTTCTGGACCAACGTGGTGTCAGGGCCATATGTCCCATGGGCCAACCACATGTTATTGCCATTGACTTTGTAAAGGCTGTAGTCCATGTCGTTTTTATAAGTGGAAGCCAAGAGGAAGAGGGAGGTACACCAGGCTGTGGTCTTGAGACCGTCCTGAAGCAGTGGCAGAATAGCCTCCTGAGAAGCACCGTTGCTGCCATTGTCGCCCATGAACAACATCTGATAAGCGCTAAATCCATTCATGCCTGTAGTCCACAACTTGTGAGGACCGTTGATGACCTTCTCGGCATATTCCTTGGCTTCGCTCCAACGGGCAGTACCGGTATAAACCTCTGCATTCAGGTAGAGGCGGGCAAGCAGCAGGTTGGCTGCATCCTGGTCGGCACGTCCATAGCCGCTGTCGGTGTCCTTGCGTGCGGCAGGTGCCATCATCTTGTCTTTCACGTCCTTCAACTCGCTCTCAATCCAATTGAACAGGTCGGCGCGTTTGATTTGCTCAGGACTGGTAGACATCAGTTGGGTAGCGAACGGTACATTGCCGAAACTGTCCATCAGGTAATAGTAATAGAGAGCGCGGAGGAAACGAACTTCAGCCTCGCGGGTAGCATCCGCGCCGGCGCATACATCCAGGTAGTGGTTGCAATAAGCAATACCTGTGTAGAGACGGTTGTAAAAACCTTCCAGCATAGGATGGGAAGCATCCCACTGGTTGAAATTGAATGCGGGTATTCCCGGGTCACCCCAGGCGCAAATGGCCTCGTCGGTAGTCAATTCGTTGGAGTTGAACAATTGGCGTACAAAACCTGCCGTACCGCCGTCCAAACCGTCAATGTCGCAGTCACCACCTTGGCCTGTCTGTCCTTGCAAAGCCATGTTGGCATAGCATTTGGTGAAGAGGGCCACCTCGTCGGGTACCATGGTAGTACTGGGGTCGATAGGTGTCACGTCCAAATCACCGACACAAGAACTCAAACCGGCAGCAGCCAGGAAAAAGACTGCAGCAGGTAACATCTTCTTGAAATATCTTAAGTTCATCATTGTATGTTTTTATTATTATGTTATTATCCGTTCTTAAACCTTATTTTAGATTAGAAATTGAGGCTTAAGCCCAGTTGCACAGTGAATGGACGGGGGTACATGTTGTTGTCGATACCACCGCCAACTTCAGGATCGATACCCTCATATTTGGTGATTGTAAACACGTTGGTGGCCGATGCATAGATACGGCCGTTGATACCGTTGTAATTACCGCCCTTGAAGAGATTGTTGAAAGAGTATCCCAAGGTGATGTTGTCACACTTCAGGAAAGATGCGTTGTGAACGAAGTAGTCTGACAACGGATGGTCGTAAGTCACCCAGGCATTCTCGATGGCTGACGGGATGGAGTTCTGCAGATATCCGAACGAGGAGTCGAAACGCTTCGAGGTGTTGGAATAACCTGCCTGTTTGTCCCAATAGACATAGTTGTCGAAGTTGGCGCGCAAACCGATGCCCAAATCCCAATTCTTATATTGCAGACGTGAACTCAGACCTGCCACATAAGGTGCCACGGGGCTCTTGTAGAAATAGCGGTCGGAGTCATTGATGATGCCGTCGGCATTGCGGTCAACGTATACACCCTCGAGCGGTTTGCCGTTCTGGTCGTATACCTGCTGCCATACATAGAATGAACTGTGAGGATAACCCACGGCGTGAGCCTGGCAGTATTGTCCTGTACCAGAGGAGATACCTCCTGTGAGGATAATGGAGGACTCGCCGGTGAGTTCGGTAATCTTATTCTTATTATAGGTGAAGTTGCCTGTGATTTCCCACTGCCAGTCTTCGGTGACGACCGGACGGATGGTGACGGATGCCTCCACGCCTCGGTTCTCGAGTGAGCCGATGTTGGATATCACTTTGTTGCGGAAGTTGGAACCTGCAGAAACGAAGGCATCGTTGATCAGGTCTGTAGTCTTGCGGTAGTAGTAGTCGACGCTGCCGCTGAAACGGTTGCGGAAGAACGACCAGTCAAGACCGATATTATAGGTAGTAGTGGTCTCCCACTTCAAGTCCCTGTTGTAGGCGTCCGGACGGTAGAGCAGACCCTCATCGTTGATACCGATAAGTGGATAGCGGCCGTCTCTATTGTTGGTATTCACATTGTAGGCAGCGAAATATCTGTAGTTGCCGATGCCGTCCTGCTGACCTGTCATACCCCAGCCGAGGCGGAGTTTCAACTCGTCCATCCAACTGACGTCCTTGAGGAAGGACTCCTCGTTGATTTTCCAACCAAAGGCTACTGACGGGAAGGTTGCCCAGTGCTCTCTAAAGCGGGATGAACCGTCGCGGCGGACAGTGGCTGTCAGCATGTAGCGGTCGAAAGCGATATAGTTGGCACGTCCGAAGAAACTGACCAGATAACTTTCCTGTTTCCAAAGCCCTTTGGAGGGATTGTAGGCTTTTCCTGCAGCCGGTTCGGTGGTACCGTCATCATGGGTGATGACTTGGTTGGTTGTCAAGGGGTAAAGTCCGGCATAGTATGAGTTGCCCCAGTATTTGTTGTGGCTCCATTCGTAACCCACCATGATGTCGAAGTGCTGTGTCTCCATGAAATCCTTGTAATATTGGGCATAGGCGGAGTAGGTGAGGTTGAATTTCTTCTCATAGGTGTAACCACTGTTTCCATAGTAGAAATTGGAGGGACCCCAGTTGGCATAGTCGGTGTCCTGACGGCCATTAGCGAGGTCGCCGCTGGCATTCATATGGATTCTCAGGTCTTCGAAACCGTGGATTTGATAGTCCATTTCCACGTTACCCATGTAGTCATAGGAATTGGCACGGTCGTTCTTCTCATAGAGGCGTGACAATGGGTTGGCTACGGTGTTGCGGTTCCACATGGAGGGGTAGTTGGGGTCTTTCAGCGTTGAGCCGCTGTCCAGCCACTGCCAATAGCCATGGAAGTTTTTGTAGGCATCGTTGGTGGAGAAAATCGGCTGCGTCGGGTCCATACGTGTGGCATCTCCGATGGCTGCTTCATTGGCGTAACGGTTGTGTGCATACATGAACTTACCGTTGATGTTGAATTTCAGGTGGTCCTGAAGCAACGACGGGTTCAGGGTCACACTGGCTGTGGCACGCTGGAAGTTGGAGGTCTTGAGAATACCGTTCTGGTCGGTATAGCCAACGCTCATACGGTAGGGGAGGTTCTTCAGACCGCCTTGCACCGTGATGTTGTGGTCGGCACTGACAGCAGGATGGAAGAGTTCTTCCTGCCAGTCGGTATCTGCGTTGCCCAGAAGAGCAGCGGCTTCAGAGTCGGCTCCATAATAACTGTTGATGAAACTCCTGTATTCATCAGCATTGAGCACATTCAAGGTGTTGCGCTTGGTGGAATAGGAGACGTTGCCGTTGTAGCTGACTTTTGGAGCCATGCCGGAGCGGCCTTTCTTCGTGGTGATGATGATGACACCGTTAGAACCACGGCTACCGTAGATGGCGGTGGCGGAAGCATCCTTCAGCACGGTGAAACTCTCAATGTCGTTCGGGTTGACCATCGTCAGCGGGTTGGCAGCACCCTTGATGCCTTGGTTGTCCATAGCCAGACCGTCGATGACGATGAGCGGGTCGTTGGAGGCATTCAGTGATGAACCGCCACGGATACGGATGGTAGCACCACCACCAGGAGTACCGCCGCCGTTGGTTACGTTCACACCAGCGATTTTACCCTGAATCATGTCCTGGGCATTGGTGATCAAACCGTGGTTTTTCTCATCGGGCTTGATAGCTGTCACCGAACCGGTGAGGTCGTTTTTCTTGGCCACACCATAACCGATGACCACCACCTCGTTGAGGGAATGGGAGTCGTCCTGCAAGAGGACTTCTACATGGGGAGCTGCAGCTACTTCTGCGGTCTCATAACCAATGTAGGAGATTTGCAGCTTGTCGCCATTTTTAGCTTCGATTACGAAGTTACCGTCAAAGTCGGTTATTACGCCGCCAGATTGTCCTACGATACGGACTGTGGCGCCGATAATGTCTTCGCCGGTAGCATCTTTCACATGGCCGTTCACAGTAATGTTCTGTGCAGAGGCGCTTGCCGATAGGAATATGCCAAGCAAAATGGCAAACATCCTCAGAGGCAATTTGATTTTTACCTGCTTCATCATTTGTTTGTTATTAAGTTAAAAAAGTATTTTTGTTGTTAGGTTGATTTCCTTAATCGGTTGCTTAGGTGGGCATTATTCCTGCCAATTCATCTTGGGCATTTTTCAATATGCAAAAATATATCTTTTTTTTACACGTTGTTTTCTTTTTTGTGATTTTTTTTTCAAGCAGTATGCGCAAACGTTTGCACACATACCTATTTTTTTTTTAAAAGGTAGGAGAACAACTATGAGGTTTTTTTTATAATTTTGCGACATCATGAACAACGAAAAGTCTCCCATCACTATGAAAGACATTGCACAGGCATTGGGTGTGTCGGTGGCTACTGTCTCGAGGGCTCTCAAGGACAGCCCGCGCATCAGTGTGGAACGAAGGGAGGCTATCAAAGCCTATGCGAACGCCCATAATTTCTTCCCCAATGCCCTTGCTGAGTCACTGCGCAATTCCAGGGTGCATCCCATCCGGGTCATAGGGGTCATTATGCCGCAAATCAATCATTTCTACTTTTCATCGATACTCTCAGGAATCGAAGAGGAAGCCTCGGCCAGGGGATACCGCTTGATGGTGGCACAAAGTGGCGAGCAGTATGAGCGGGAAGTGCGCATCTGCCAGTCTTTTTTCGAGAATAAGGTTTGTGGCGTGATTGTCTCGCAGGCTAAGAACACGGTCAAATACGACCATTTTCAAAAATTGATTGACAATGGTGTGCCGTTGGTGTTTTTCGACCGTATCTGCACGGGCGTCAACTCCAGCCGTGTGGTGGTGGATGACTATATGGGTGCTTTCAATGCGGTGAGACACTTGATAGAGACAGGGTGCAGGAAAATAGCATTTTATGGCGCTCCCATGAATCTCGAGATATCCAAAAACAGATACAATGGCTATCACGACGCGCTGGTTCGTTTCGGATTGTCGGTTGAAGAGAAATATATCCGGATTTGCGACAACCGTGCGGATGCCGAATCCATCACGCCGGAGATGCTGAGGATGGTAGACCATCCCGATGCTTTCTTCGCTATCAATGATGATACCGCCATCGGCATCCTCTATACCGCCAAAAGCATGGGGTTCCGGGTGCCGCAGGATATCTCCATTTGCGGGTTCACCAATGGGGAGCGCGCCATCGCCTGCGACCCGATGCTCACGACGGTGGAGCAACGTGGAAAAGTAGTAGGCGAGGAGGCTGCCAATATCCTGATAGGCCATGTTGAAGGGTTCATTCCTCATGATAAGGTGGAGAAACGGGTGGTTCGCACCCGCCTCATAGTAAGAGGCACCTCCAGGTGAACGACAGAGATGGGGAGTGATTTCCGTCTGTTG
>CACXDY010000351.1 GCA_902766505.1 uncultured Prevotellaceae bacterium | reverse complement strand
TTGACCTCCCTGTACATTGGTAGCGGTGCCATTGGCGAAAGTGCTTTCCAGAACTGCTCCGAGTTGACCTCTCTGACGATAGGCAACGGTGTGACAAGCATCGGTGAAAGTGCTTTCCAAAACTGCCGGAAACTTCCAGATGTATATTGCTATGCCGATCCGACAGATTTTTCATGGGGAGAAGGCGGTGCTGGTGACTTCCAGGAAGGCAATGCCACGCTGTTCCATGTCTTCGATGCGGAGGCATGGAGCGGCCGGTTCGCTAATGCCAACGTCACGTTCGTGGGCGACCTTACCATCCGGTTTTTGGACGATGCGGACAACACGGACCTGATAGCAGCCTTCAACGACCAGACACGGGGCGTCACGCTTGTTGGCCGCTCGATATACAAGGACGGGAACTGGACCACGCTTTGCCTGCCTTTCAACCTGAGCAGCCTCACGGGAACGCCGCTCGAGGGCTTCACGGTGAGGGAGCTCGACACGGAGAACCCCCACGATGGTCACATGACGGGCGTTGACGGCGGCATGCTCTACCTGAACTTCAAGGACGCCACCGGCATCGTGGCCGGCCGGCCCTACATCGTGAGGAAGTCGGAAACAGGCGGCACCCCCCGCTATAAAGCTACTGACGGCACTCAAGGCAGCATGTCCTCTCAGGGTTATGACAAACTGCTTGACGGCAGTACACAAACATACAGGTGGAGGACGGATATCTCAAAAAAAGCTTCATTCTGCGAGTTCCATACCTATGACGCACATCCAGACACGGCGGCTCTCGTCAACGTGACCGGCTACACCCTGACGACCGGTAACCAGAGCACCGATTTTGACCCGAGAGTGTGGACGCTACAGGGCAAGCTTAACAAGAATGACGCATGGACGGTCATAGACAGCCGCAATGTGAATGTGAATAGTGTCGACGCGCTTCCCGCTGGCCGCACTGCAACGAAGAGCTACATTGTCCAGCATCCAGGCACCTACCGTTACTTCCGTTTCGAGGTGTCGCAGACCAATGGACAGTATATGTGCCTGACGGAACTGGAGCTTGACGCCACGCTGGTTCCGATCCTCGCGGATCCTACGTTCACGGGTGTGATCCTCAGCAGCGCTGCACCGGCAACCGTTTCGAGTGCTGACGGCGCGGTGAGCTTCGTGGGCAGCAGCGGCCCCACCAATCTCAAGGCCCACGACGGCACGGTGCTCTACCTCGGATCCGGCAACGATCTCCGCCATCCTTCATCCGCCATGACCATCGGCTCAAGCCATCCGTTGTTCCGACTGAACGACGGTCTGGCCGTCTCGCTGATGGGCGATGTGAGCGGTGACGGTAGGGTGACTGTCTCCGACGTGATGATGATGGTCGATTATGTCCTTGGCCTTCCGACCGACGGTTTCAAGGCCAAGCATGCCGACTTCAATGGTGACCACGCCATCACCATCGCCGACGTGATGGCGGTGGTGGATATGATCCTTTTCGAACAGAATGACGAGAAACAATTGCTGGATGGCATCAACACCGGTGACTCCGGCATCACCTATGGCGAATGAAAATGTACAATTTATTATATGATTAGAACGATGAGAAAAACAATTGTATTGACACTGTTGGCGACTGTCTCACTGATGACTTTTGCCCAGGATGTGAAAAAAGGCATCCGCGATGACTATGCGGCCATGAAAGAGCGTATGGCTAACATAGAGGAATTGGAAGCCAGTGGGTTTGAATATCCCGTTCCCATTTATTACAAGGTGAACATGAAAGACAACCTCCCGGGAACAGGTGCCCATTATGAGGAGATATGTTTGTATTTCGATGAGTTGGAGGTGGATGAAATCTTCCCGCCGCACTACCTTAACTTCGGCACCGTGAAATACAATTTCGCAGCCAGAAAGTTCTATGAGGAATATCTTTATGACAAAAAAGGGAACATTCGTTTCATCTTTGCCCAAATACCCGACTTGGACGGAAAGGACATCGAGATGCGCCTCTATTACAATCAGGGCAAGTTGTTTGATGTACTTGTGAAGAAACGCAGTAGTGGAGAGAAAGAGTTTACGAATGATTACAGTGGGAAAACCGTTCCCGCAAAATATGCTGAAGAATACAAACGGTTGAGTAGTTACATCACCAAACTATCCCGACTTTTCAAGAGCGTGGACGATGCGAGACATCTGTAAGGGGAGAGGAGCCACGGCTTTCCTTACAACTATGGATAAAACAACAGGGAGTGTGCCAAATTCAGCACACTCCCTGTTGTTTGCAGTAGGAAATTAGAACGTTTTGATGGTCTCTCAGGATGATTATTCCTCTTTTGTGAAGTCGTCGATTTCCTCGAGGATTTGTCTGTATTCTTCCTGGTTGCGGAAATGGATTTTCATTCCGATGGCACCGCCGATGGTGGCGGAGATGAGGCAGACGGCCACAAGTATTTTCCAGTCTCCATCCGGATTAATCCTGTATTGCTCATAGCAGAAGTAGCCGAGCCAGAGGACAATGGCGGGGATGCCGAATTTCAGCCAGTCGCGGTCGAGTTTTTTGGCCTTGGCTACTCTTGTGCGTGCCTCCACCAAATTGCAGTTGAGCAAATTGCTGTTGATATGTCTCCCGTTGTAAAGGGTGGCACAGAATGTGATGACCATCAGCACGGCAGTAGCCAACCAGAAGTAGATGGACATGTCGGACAATGTCACAAAGGCCCAGTAGCTATAGGGTATCATGAGCACACAGAGGACGGCCACAATAGTATACCGGCGGTTGATGCCCGAAACGTTATGTCTCATCGAACGTTGGAAGATTCTCTCATTCACGATGCTTTGCTTCTGCAGTTTCTCTTTCAGAATGTTCATCTGCTGGCGCATATCTTCAAATTCCTGATTCATGATGTCTTGTTTTTTTAAGATTCTACATTTTTTTGAGTTGTTCTTTGATTCTGAACAGTCTAACACCGACAGCTTTGGCGGAGATACCGACAATCAGTCCGATTTCCTCGTAGGAGAGATTTTCAAGCCATAGAAGGACGATGGCCCTGTCAAACGGTTTCAGCTTAGAGATGCGGCTGTGGAGCAAGTCCACTTGTTGCGTGTCCGTGTCACTGTCCTCAAACAGGTTGATGTCCATACTGAGGTTAGTGGCGGCCGCCCGTTTCTTTTTCCTGTCGAGCGTGATACATGTGTTGAGTGCCACACGATAAATCCACGTCCGGATGTTGCTTCGGTTTTCGAATCCATCGAATCCTTTCCACAGGTTGACAAGCGTCTCCTGAAAGAGGTCGTTGACCTCCTCGGTGTCTTTGGAGAACATATAGCACACCGTGTAGATGGTGCCTTTGTGCTCCGTGATAGTTTGCGCAAATTGTTGTTCCTTCGTTGTCATAATGTTGTTCTGTTCATTTCACACTCGTTTGACGCACAAAAATAAGAAAAACTACACGAAAAACGGATTTTTTTTCATATTGTCAAAAAAACTCGGAAAAAAATGCTACATTTGTCCGTTCATTACTACAACCACAAATCCATTAATTTTATGAGAATTGCGAAGATGATATTGACCATTTGCTGCGTATCTGCCATGATACAAGCACCAGTTGTTGCCTATGGGCATACAGGAGCCGGCCCTGAAACTGGTAATCCCTTGCTTCAGCCAAGCACCTTGCCGTTCGGAGCGCCCGATTTCAGCAAAATCAAAGCCACCGATTATCTCCCCGCCATAGAAGCCGCCATCCAGCAGCAGCGTGAGGAGATACGGGCCATCGTAGAGAACAAGAAGAAGGCGACTTTCGAGAACACCATTTTGGCTTATGAGAAGAGTGGTGTGCTCCTCGACAAAGTGACCAGCATATTCTTTGGACTTGTCAGTGCCGACAAGACTCCGGAGATAGCAGAGACAGAACGGAAGGTGATGCCGATGCTGACCGACCTGGAGAATGAAATCATGTTCAACCCGACCTTGTTCGCCCGTATCAAGTATGTGTACGACCATCAATACAAGAAATTGAAGGGAGAGGACAAGAAATTGACCGAGGAGGTCTACAAGAGTTTTGTCCGTTCGGGTGCGCTGCTGTCGGAAGAGAAGATGGCGCGCATGAAGGAAATCAACCTCCGGATAGCCGACCTGCAGCAGAAATGGGGTGAACTGCTGCCCAGTGCCACCAACAATTCCCTGATATGGGTGAACAGCAAGGAAGAGTTGTCGGGCCTCAGCGAAGCCGACATCGCACAATGTGCGAAGGATGCCGAGAGCCGTGGCGGAAAGACACCCTATTGTATTGTCATCATTAATACGACACAACAGCCCCTGTTGTCGAGTCTTGACAACCGACAGTTGCGCAAACGTGTCTATGAGGCTTCCATCCACCGTTCCGACGGTTCGAGGTCGTTCAACACCTTCCCGATTGTGACGGAGATTGCCCAACTGCGTGCGGAGAAAGCGAAGTTGATGGGTTATGACAACTATGCCTCATTCTCTTTGGAGAAAACGATGGCTAAGACTCCCGAACAGGTCTATTCTTTCCTCCGTCAGTTGATAGGAGAATATACCCCCAAGGCTGCTGCCGAGACGAAAGCCATCGAAGACTATGCCCGGAAGACTGAGGGCACCGACTTCGAACTCCAGCCCTACGACCGCTTTTATTACTCCGCCAAGATGAAGAAAGAGACCTTCAACTTCTCAGAAGATGATGTGAAACCCTATTTCAATATCGACAGCGTGCTGGTCAATGGCGTGTTCTATGCCGCCAACCGGGTCTATGGCTTGAATTTCAAGGAGCGGAAAGACATTCCGGTCTATCATCCCGACATGAAGGTGTATGAGGTGACCGATAAGGACGGCAAGACATTGGCCTTGTTCTACAATGATTATTTCCGTCGTCCCACGAAGCGTGGGGGAGCATGGATGAGCAGTTTTGCCAAACAGAGTGGTCTGCGTCAGCAACTGCCGTTAATCTATAATGTATGCAACAATGCGAAGGCTCCCGAAGGACAACCTTCGCTGCTCACCTGGGACGAGGTGACCACCTTGTTCCATGAGTTCGGTCATGCCCTGCATGGCATCTTGTCGAATTGCCGTTACAATACGTTGAGCGGTACGGCTGTCGCCCGCGACTTCGTGGAGATGCCCTCGCAGTTCAACGAATTCTTCGCCTCTGTGCCCGAGGTGTTCGACCATTATGCCAAGCATGCCGTAACGGGTAAGCCCATGCCCGCCGACCTGAAGGAGAAGATGCTCAACTCCATCAATTTCCATTCCGCCTATGCTCTTGGCGAGAATCTGGCCGCCACTTGCCTCGACATGGCCTGGCATATGTTGGGCGTCAACCAGATTCCGACAGCGCAATATGCAGATGCCTTCGAGGCGACAGCCCTCAAAGACATCGGTTTGTACGATGTCCAGATACCTCCCCGCTATTCCACTTCTTATTTCAATCATGTGTGGGGTGGCGGCTATGCAGCAGGTTATTACAGTTATCTGTGGACGGAAGTGCTGGCCGACAATATTGCCGACTATTTCAAGTCGCACGGTGCGTTGAAGCCCGAAGTGGGGCAGGCCTTGCGTGACAAGATTCTCAGTCGTGGCAACACGAAGGACCTGATGGAGATGTTCACCGACTTTACGGGAATGAAGGCTCCCGATACCTCCTCACTGCTAAAAGCCAGGGGATTGTAAAACTGCCTGATGAATCCTTTTTGTCGAATACCCCAAACAGAAAATCCTATGAATACCCCATCGCATCCATCCATTTTCAGCCGTCGTTGCCGCCTGTTCTGTCTTGCCATGCTGTGCCTGTTGGCCTTGCCGGCTTTCCCCAAGCACAAGAATTTCAAGGTGTCGGTCTATGTCCGTGCCTATGAAGTGCAGAAAATGAAGGACACGAAATGGCTGGAAGACTCCTGGCAGTTGATATCCAGTCAACTTGATGTCGACAAAATCTATCTGGAGGTACACCGCGACCTGTTGATTGTGGATGATGCTACCCTGGAGAAAGCCAAGAAATTCTTTACCAAGAAAGGTCTTGAGGTGGCTGGCGGCATCACCTATACCGTGGATGAGAGCAACGAGTTTGAGACGTTCTGCTATTCCAATGCCGAGCACCGGCAGATAGTCAAACGCATCGCCGAGGCTGCAGCCCGGCATTTCGATGAGTTTCTTCTCGACGACTTCTTCTTCACCAGTTGCAAGAGTGAGGAGGATATTGCCGCCAAAGGAAATCTGTCGTGGACAGAATACCGGTTGAAATTGATGACCGAGGCCGGCCGCGACCTGGTCATTGCTCCCGCCAAGGCACTCAATCCGAAAGTAAAAGTCATCATCAAATACCCCAATTGGTACGACCATTTCCAGGGACTTGGTTTCAACCTCGAGCAAGGTCCCACACTTTTCGACGGTATATGGACGGGAACAGAGACCCGCGACCCTGGTAGCAACCAGCATCTTCAGAACTATCTCAGTTACAATATCATACGTTATTTCGAGAATCTCCGTCCCGGATATAATGGCGGAGGATGGGTGGACTCCGGCGGCATCAACATGAGTATGGACCGCTATGCTGAGCAACTCCACCTGACGGCTATCGCCAAGGCCCGCGACGTGATGCTGTTCGACTACCGCCAATTGATGGATATTGCCCTGAGAGATGAGTTCCGGGCTGCCTGGCAGGGTAACGGCACGAGTTGGGATTACGACAAGATGAGGGAACCCTTCGACAAGGGCGGAAAGACCATCCAGCCCACCACCATGGCCCGTATTGCCGATGTGGTGCTCCGTCAGGCCGATGAACTGGCCGGGAAATTGGGCAACCCCATCGGCATCAAATCCTACAAACCTTTCCATTCATTAGGTGAGGATTTCCTTCAGAACTACTTGGGCATGATAGGTCTGCCAATGGATATGCACCCCACCTTCGACCAGGAGCAGAAGACCATCCTTCTCACCCAGCAGGCCGCCTCCGACCCCGACATTGTGGAGAAGATGAAAAAGATGCTGGTGGCCGGGCATGATGTCGTCATTACATCGGGGCTTCTAAAGGCCATTCCAGACAAGATAGCCGATATCTGTGAGTTGCGCTGCGCCGACAAGAAAGCCATCGTCAGCGACTTTGGTTTCTATGGGACAAGTTCGCGCGAGTTCCTCATCCCCCAGGTGTTGTATCAGACCAATGACAGTTGGGAAGTGGTGAGTGCCGGCCGTCCGTTGCGCAATGGCGTGTCGGGCTATCCCATCCTTCACAAGGCCCGTTATGCCAATGCCTATCTCTATGTCCTGACGATTCCCGACGATATGGGCAACCTGTATGATTTCCCCCAGCCGGCGTTGAATGTGATACGGCGGGTGCTCAGTCAGGGACAGGACTTCTATCTTGAGGGTCCCGCCAAGGTGAGTCTCTTCCTGTATGACAACCATACGCTGATAGTGGAGAATTTCAATGATGAGCCGGTATCCGTCAAACTCGTGGGTGCCGACGGTTTCAAGCGGTTGACCAACCTGGAGGACAACAGTGGCATTGCTGCCAAGGATGAGGAAGTGTGGATGGGATGGCGCAGACTTCAGACCAAAAAGTTCACGCTCAACCTGAAGCCGCATTCCTATCAGGCGTTCAGGTATCAATGACCGAAATAACCTCTCATCAGCACTCAAGAACAGATGAAACAATGGGAAAATGAGTCAAACAGTTGCCATTGTCATCTGTTCTTGTTATATTTGCACCCACAAAACAAACACTTATGAAAACAAGAATGCTATCTTTGGTGGTGGCGCTGTCGGCCAGCATCATGGCCGGTGCGGCCGATTATAAGGTGAGTTCTCCCAATGGGAAATTGCAGGTAAACATCACGGTGGATAATGGAAAAGCCACGTATTCGGCCGTCTACGACGGTCATTGCCTGCTTGAGCCTTCCGCCTTGGGACTGGTGGCAGATATCGGAGACTTCACGAAGGGGCTGACCGTGAAAGACACCCGTACCTCAGAATTGCGGAAAGACTATTCCATGTCGCAGGTAAAGGCCAGCAATATCCATTTTGAGGCCAATCAGTTTGACCTCGATGTCGCCAATGGCGATGACCGCCTCATGACCATCACCTTTGTGGTGGCCAATAATGATATCGCTTTCAGGTATACAATTCCCCGTCCGAAGAACGACAATCCCAAATGTGCCGTTATCTTCCGCGAGGCCAGTTCATTCCGCTTGCCCGATATCACCACCACCTTCCTGTGTCCGCAAATAGGTCCGATGACCGGTTGGGAGCGCACCAAACCCTCCTACGAGGAAGAGTATACGGCCGATGCGCCCATGACTACTCCCTCGCAGTTCAAATTGGGCTACACCTTCCCCTGTCTCTTCAAGGTGGGTAGTGATGGCTGGGTACTCGTCAGCGAAACCGGTGTGTCGAGCAAATATTGTGCATCACGGCTCAGCGATTTCAACGCTTCCAGCGGTTATACCATCACGTTCCCGGAAAAGGGAGAAAGCAATGGCTTCGGCAGTGAGTTTGCCGCCATTTCCCTGCCGGGCAGCACCCCTTGGCGCACCATCACCCTGGGCAGCACCTTGAAACCTATTGTGGAGACCACCATCCCCTACGATGTGGTGGACCCGTTGTATGAGCCCACAACAGATTTCAAGCCAGGCAGATATACCTGGAGTTGGCTGCTTTGGCAGGACAATTCCATCAATTACGAAGACCAGGTGCAGTTTATAGACCTCGCCTCGAAAATGGGCTTCGAATACTGTCTGGTGGACAACTGGTGGGACCGGAACATCGGCCGCGAGCGCATCGCAGAACTCTCGCGCTATGCCCAGGACCGCGGTGTGCGCCTCATGCTGTGGTACAACTCCAACGGCTTTGTCAACGATGCCCCTCAGACTCCACGCGACTGCATGTCGACTTCCTATGCCCGCGACCGTGAGATGAAATGGCTCAAAAGCATCGGTGTTGCCGGCATCAAGGTCGATTTCTTCGGCAGTGACAAGCAGGAGACCATGCGTCTCTACGAGGATATCCTGTGCGATGCCAACCGCTACGGTCTTCAGGTGATATTCCATGGCTGCACCATCCCGAGAGGGTGGGAGAGGATGTATCCCAACTATGTGGCTTCTGAGGCTGCTCTCGCCTCCGAGAACCTGTATTTCTCGCAGCATCACTGCGATAAGGAAGGTTTTGAACTGACGATGCATCCCTTCTCGCGTAATGCCGTCGGAACACTTGACTGGGGGGGCGTGGTGATGAACCGCCGCATGAGCAAGGACAATACCTCGCGCAATTACCGCCGCACTTCCGACATCTTCGAGATGGCCTCGGGCATCGTTCTCCAGACGGCTGTCAACTGTGTGGCCATGCAGCCCAACAACTTGAGTGAATTGCCGCAGTTTGAGTTGGATTTTCTCAGGAACATGCCCACTACGTGGGATGAGACCCGCTTCATCGACGGCTATCCCACCCGCTATGCCGTGTTGGCCCGCCGCCGAGGCGGCAAATGGTATGTGGCCGGTCTCAACGGCACAGACCAAGCCATGACACTCACACTTGACCTCCCCATGTTGGCAGGTCAGAAAGTGAGTTGCTATATCGACCGTCCTGCCTCCAAAACACCCAATGCGCTCCCCGAGGCAGAGTTGCGCACCCTGAAAGTGGACAAGAAAGGCCGTGCGAAAGTGACCTTGCAACCAATGGGAGGACTGATTCTGGTGGAG